>JAJQJO010000222.1 GCA_021323495.1 Cellvibrio sp.
CATTGAGTGATGCCGTCAGCGTCGGTAGTGGCAAGGTAACTGTAATTGTTTTGGTGCTAGTTGGCGTACATGTAGTAGTTGGCCCAGCTTGGCTGCCGGAATGTATGCATTCGTACAGAACATATTTATACACTCCACTTGATTCACGACGTAATTCCGCACTAAAAACATTGGACAGCTCATGTGGGTATTCAGGCAATGGATACTCACTTCCGCCATTTCTTGATTCGGTAATTTTTACGCTTTCCTTGAGGTAATCCCAGTTAAGTGAAAATATCCCGGTTGTGCTGGTTGTCGAACTGATAAAAAGTGTTGCAGGTAAATCCACCACTGTAACCGTGAAAATTTGCGCAGTCGAAAGTGCGCCATCTGACACTGTGACTGTAATTACCGATGTACCGGTAACACGAGCAACGGGCTGAACAGATACGTAGCGAGCTGTATTTACTCCAGTTAGTAAAAGGTTGGCATTTGGAATTAAAGTGGTGTTACTCGATGTTGCCGAGACCGTCAAATTGCTCGCTGCTGTATCTATATCCGCGATTGAAAAACCCAGATTCCCGGTGGTCGAATTTTCATTAATACTCGTATTGGCGATTGGACTTATACCAGGCGCATCATTTACAGCGTTAACAGTTACTACAAAGGTATCACTCGTAGAATACTGACCATCCGATACGCTAACAGTGATAGTTGCACTACCTGAACCGTTCGCCGCCGGCGCGACATTGATAGTCCGGGAAGCACCGCTTCCCCCTATGCTGATATTTCCGTTGGGGATTAAAGCAACGTTGCTTGAACTGGCACTGACATTTAAGGATGTACTTGCAGTATCCACATCGGAAACAGAAAAGGTGATAGCTCCCGTACTTGAATCTTCACTGATTGTTCGATTGGTTATATCTGAAATAGCCGGAGCGTCATTCACCCCATTGATTGTTATCACAAATGAGGTAGATGTTGACAAAGAACCATCTGAGGCCACCAACGTAACAATTGCGCTACCTGACATATTTGAAGCAGGCGTGGCTGTTATCGTTCGCGCAGTACCACTGCCACCTAAAACCAGCCCGGCAGGAGGTATAAGGCCGGTGTTATTGGACGAGGCGGATACGGTTAACGCCCCGCCGCTTTCAATATCATTCACAGAAAATGATATTGCACCAGTTGATGAATCTTCATTAACAGTTTTAGCTGGAATAGAAGAAATTGTTGGTCCATCATTCACAGCATTTACAGTTACTGTAAAACTGACTGAGGCAGATTTTGCCCCATCCCAAACACTAAGAGTGATAGTCGTTGAGCCACTTGCATTTGCGTTAGGTGTCAATGCAAGTGTACGGTTCCAATCGCTTCCACTTAAAACCAATCCTGCACTGGAAAACAATCCGGTATTGCTAGATGAGGCAGAAACAGTCAGGAGGGATAACTGAGTATCCAAATCGTTAACGCTGAAGTTAATTACGTGGTTTGACGTATCCTCGTTAATAGATATCCCGGAAATTGCGGAAATAGTCGGTGCAGCAGACCCTACCACCACCGTCCTGGTCACCGTGTCACACAATACTGGTGCGTGTGGTCCAACCAGGCAATAATTCTCTATCTTATATGTGTAGGAACCTTCAGGTTTTCCACTCACTGAATGTGAGGTATTAGTTCCGCCGTTTATTTGTCGCCATGTCCCTGCCATGTTTTCAGTAAGCGTTACATAGGAACCCATACCCGTCCATGACAACGTATAATTACCATCGGGATCTTGCGCTGGAGCAGAGAAGACAAAGGCTGCATTAGCAACCGCTGGAAGCATGAATAACGCGGCAAGGAGAAAAAAACGATGGTAATTAGACTTGATGCAGAAAACCACTGTAAGAAATTTAAAATAATTAGGCACGGCAAATCATCCGATGATAACAGGAGGGGATTTAAATTAGGAAAAACCAACACTTCATTAAATTGTTATGGAAACCAGGAATATCGTTGAAGATATGGAAAAACATTTATTTTTTGAGGCTGGTTCAACCACGCATTGACAATGCATTTTTATTGAAAAATTATCCTTATCAACGTCAAAAAATCCGGCATTACAGATTGGACGACGTAAGCATGCCCGACATTCCCAGCCGTTTTTGCTAATAAATCCGTCATTCATTAATAGACCGAAACATGGGACCAATCAGGAAAGAAGGAAATTATTGTTATCGTTTTATTGATGGCATCTCGCGCGAATCTTATCAAGCATATGCGCGATGGCGTCATATTAAACAAATTTAAACATTTTTCAACCAAATGATGATTAATTACTTAAAGGTATAAAAAATTCCAATTACCAAATTTATCGGGTTGAAAAAAATGGTCGCCATATGTTGCCAGAAGATGATTAATGCTTCCGTGTGGAATTTTACTTAAACCGAGGAAGCCTGATCTGGCTCGTAGCGACCCAAAGCATTGGTACATGGCTGGGAGCTGAATGGACCGTAACGGCGATCACGGAATCGCCGTCACGGTATTTGTAAAACTTAAAATTAATCGAAGAGCGATAGATCAACCGCTTTTGCCATTAGCTCGTTACCTGCATCATTGGGATGTATCCCATCATCGGTGTACAGAGACCAAAAACGTTTGGGGTCAGCAGGGTCGCGCACCGCCGCATCAAAATCGATAACGCCATCGTAGGCACCGCTGGTGCGGATCCAGCGATTAATTGCGTTGCGGGTCGCTTCATTTTCCTCGGTATAAACACCGGCAATCGGGCTACCACCCATGGGAGCAATGGTTGCGCCGTACACTTTTAACCCTTGCGCACGTGCACGTTCAATTAATTGTTTTAACCCGGTAATCACTTCGCCTGCGGTCACCACTTCTACAAGATTGCCAGAAACGGTTGGCAAAATAATATCAACCAAACCCAGAGCAATAATGACATGAGTCGCTCCGGTAACAGCCAATACATCGCGATCAAAACGAGCAGCAGCATTGGGTCCACAAAAATCACGCAATGTGCGGCCACAGCCTATACCCTGGTTAATAACCGCGAGCCGTTGGGTTCCATAATTGGCATTGAGGCGGCTAAACAAAAGCGCTGGCCAATTGCTGGGGCTCGCACCTTTTGTTAAAGAATCGCCCAGCGCTACAACTACGCCACTATTTTTGCGCGCGGCTACTTCAACCACCGAGAGAAAATAACGTGATGTCGCAGTTTCAAGTACAGGCAGTGATGTAGCACCGGAAAAATCACCCGGGCCAGAAATATAAGTGACCGGATTAACGCCTTCCACATAGGTTGCCGGCCCCGTATTGGCTGGAACATACAGGCTTACTGAAAGCTTGGCCTGTGCCGACGTATTAAAATCGATGGGATCACTCAATGCTACCGCACCAGCAGGAATGGAAATGGATGGCAGGCCGCTAAACCGTAACCTGCGATCAGTTCCCGGCACAATCGACGCCTCATTCGCTTGCACAGCAATATGCGCCGCACCAATGCGCAACGGTTGGGTGCCAAATGCATTGGACACGCGGATGCGTACGCGCTGGCCACCCAGGCTCAATTGCAACACTTGCCGGATAGTCTGGTTTTCAAAACTCTTTGGTGGTTCAAATGCTGAACCGGGCGCTGCCGGAGGTGATGACCAGGTCGCAACCCATTGCTCGCGATAAGAGTCAAATAATAAGCCGCCCGACAATTCACTTACTGATTCATTGGCTGGTTCCGCTGCGTTTACCCAAGCGCATGAAGTTACCAGGAGCAACCCACATAGAAAGCCAATTTTTTTGGTTAATCTGCTCATATATTTTCTCCTTTGAATTTGAGAAATCATTGTTAACAACAGGATTTTATTACCGTCGATTTATTCGATAGAAAAATAATCAGCGCTGCGCAAGGCTCACCGTTTATTTCCCGGCTGCTCGCTTACCCAACTCGACTTCTGGTCCTTCATTGATTGAGTTGGGCAAGCGTCCCACGTATATTGGCGCTGCAAAAGAACCAGTAAATGGGATTTTTATGGAACCAATTTTTGCAATCGAAATTAAAGTGTTGCGCAGTCGTGGCAATCTCGTCGCCCAAATCCACAGCCAACTCAGCAACGCAATTCTGCAAGGGCGTTTATGTTCAGGAACACCGCTTCCATCGAGCAGACTGTTAGCGGCGCAGCTTGATGTTTCCCGCAATACTGTGCTGCAAGCCTACGCACGTTTGCAAAGTGAAGGCTTATTGGTAACACGCGAAGGCAGTGGGACTATTGTCGCTAGTATCGATACGCTTTTACCCCATATCGCCACCACGGCAAATTTATTCACGCGCATTAGTCCACATTGGCAGCACAACAAATTATTTGCGCAGCAAATACCGGCGCCGATCGAATTCGATTTTTCGATGGGCATTGCCGATACCAGCCTGTTTCCTTTTGCGTTATGGCGCCGCTGCATTAGCCGGCAATATCGAAAAATGGAAACGCGGACGATGGAAATCGGCCACCCTGCAGGGCAGCCGGGTTTACGCAAAATGATTTCAGGATTTGTATCGCAATCGCGCGCAGTGAGCTGTAATCCCGAGCAGATTTTTGTATGCAGCGGCGCGCAGCAAGCCTATGTGTTACTAGCGCAATTATTTATCAAACCCGGGGTAACCTGTGTAGCCATTGAATCGCCAGGTTATCCGATGGCGCGGCGCGCGTTCGTCGCCGCCGGTGCCCGCATTTTTGATGTGCCGGTCGACGGTGAAGGATTGATCGTTGATGCGATCCCGCCGGAAGTGAATATGATTTTTGTAACACCGACGCATCAATTTCCAACCTCGGTACCCATGTCAATCGCGCGCCGTGCAGCGCTGTTACAAATGGCAAACCAGCGGGATATGATTGTCATCGAAGATGATTACGACAGTGAATTCCGCATCGGCGCACAACCAATTGATGCGTTGCAAACCCTGGATTCACAAGGGCGTGTTTTCTATGTCGGGACTTTTTCAAAATGCATGTTCTTTGATATACGCACCGGCTTTATTGTCGCACCCGAATGGGCTATTCCCCATTTGGCTACCGCCCGCCAAGCGCAGGATTGGCGCAATCCCCTCACGACCCAATTAGCGCTCGCGGAATTTATGCAAACCGGCGAATTGCGCCGGCATATTTTTCGGATGAATCGTATTTACGAACAAAAATACGACACTATAGTCGCAACCATTAACCGGATCGCCAAAGGAATATTAACACCCACCTTGATGCTCGCTGGCGTACATCTCACACTGGATTTAAACCAGAAATATTCTGCACAAAAAGTTTGCAACGATGCATTGCAGCGCGGCATAAAACTCCATTGCGGATCGGAATTCAGTGTCACCCCGGATATACCGAATCAATTAATGCTGGGGTTGGGGAGGATCGCGCAACATAATATTGAACCGGCGATACAGCGTTTGGTGGACTGCATTCGATAACCCTCGCGGGATATTCCACATGTTACCGGACGGTTTTTATTTTTTAGGGAAAACCGTATACCAAAGTGGCCAACAAAATAACCAAACAATTAACAATCCACCCAATGAGGGAATCCATTCAGCTAGCTCTTTTGATTTTTCCGGGTCATCTACCAACAATATTCCGCCAAACAAAATTGCACTGGCAATAGAGCACGCAACCAATCCCTTTCTCCATTGTTTCCACTCGTACAATGTTAACGCCCGTCCCTCGGTGGGTGGCCGCCACGGCTGGGGGCCATTGGCAAATTTATACGCAAAGCGCTGGTCCGCCCACTGGATTACACTGGGGCCGAAAGCCAGGGTAAAGCCAAGGTAAGCAGCAGCAAGGCCATGGGAAAAATCTGCCACCGCGCCCTTATACAGATCAACGCCAGCAGCAACCAATAAAATAATATCCAACAGCGGTACGCATAAAAGTAATATTGTGCTGGCCTTGGCCTGGCGAAAGTAATAACGCACCAGCAGCCCGGATAACAGGACGATCCAAAATCCAATTTCACACGCAATGATCAGTCCTATTAACATTTCAATACAATTCCTGTTGGTGGATTTGACGGTGATAGGCATCAGCAATCGAAGCGGAAGTGTAAACTTTTTACCGGATACAGGGAATGCAGGGTTTTACTCTCCAGGACTTACATTCAACTATAGGATAAGCTCCTTTAGACTGTGCATTTGTAGCGGTAATACCCGTACAATAATTAACTGTAGAATAACCATTGTTTATTAACGATAACGATCCGATGCCCTCATCCCTGAAACGCGAAACACGAATAGCCTGCACGCTGGGCACAGGTGTTTTGCTCGCTGTTTTTTTTAGCATTAAACAATCGCCCCAGCTGGATGCCTGGCAATGGTTGCTATTTTCCGGTGGAATATGGGCTTATGTGTGCTGGCAACTATGGCAACGACTGGAACTGAACCGGGCGAGCGAAAACGCAATGCCCTCCCCCAGGCTCGGCCGGGCCACTCACCTGACCTGGTTGCGCGGCGGATTGAGTGCA
>JAJQJO010000223.1 GCA_021323495.1 Cellvibrio sp.
GCCAGGGTGACAATCAGCGCGACGGTGACGCTTAACCGGATCATTTTTCGCATTCAAAACTCCTTGTTCTCATTAATAACGGCAGGTGCATGTAAAAAGGTTCCATGGCGCAGGAAGTGAATTGTCTGCGCAATCGCCTCTTTATCTTTCATGATGTAAGGGTGGGAGACGGGAAGTGAAATAAAATCGCGCATACCTTCGATTTTGGTGTTCTCCACGGAGACTTTGCCGTCGTCAGGATCGGGCAAGTAGAGGGATAATAGTATGTTAATGCTGGTGGTGCCAGCGATCACACCCAGGTCAAAGTTTACTTCGCCCAAGGTGTTGGGCACGCTTGCGGGGTCTGTACCCAGCTCCCTGCCCGCCGGCCCATTGAGCCAGTTATAAGGTGGAAGGTCGCGCAAATTATCGACCACCTGGCTGCCTTTATTGGGCGGTGCCATCATCACTACGCGTTTTAATTCCGGAATTTTTTGCTGGCTGAGATAGTAGCGCACCAGGATTCCCCCGAGCGAGTGCGTGACAAAGTGGATACCGCCAATGGGATATTGCCGGCATTTTTCCAGTGCGGGGGTAATGGCTTTCTCGACCAGGGCTGCTATAGGAAATTCACGCGAGGGGTAATCAACATTGATTACCACATAATCCAGCAGGTGCAGCTGTTCGCCCAGCGGAAGCATGGATTGGCTTGTGCGCGCCAGACCGTGCAATAAAATCACGCAGGCAGGCATTGTTGTGTCGACGGATGGCGGTTGTTGTGAGGATTGCCCTGGTTGTTGTTCCAGCGCGCCATCCAGGGCGAAAACGTGCGTGGCGATGCTGATCAAAAGTAACAGGTGGACTAATTTCATTGGGCATTTTCCTTTGGATATCGACGAAGTATGGCACAGGATCCAACGGGTGTATTTTTAGCTGATTTTAATGAGAGGAATCGCTATGCAATTTTTCGACAGCCACTGCCATTTTGATTTTATCGAATTCAATGCCGATCGCGTCGCGCTCTGGCAGGCCTGCAAAGCCAAGGGAATTACCCGTTTGCTAATTCCGGGAGTAGCGCCGGGGCAATGGCAAAGGGCCGCGCAATTATGTGCAGGTTACGATGGTTTTTGTTATGCCGCAGGGATACATCCACACTGGATCGAACAGCAGCCCTGGTTTCAAAAAGATCCGGCGGATCTGCTCAGTGAGCCCACCCGGGACCATATCGCTGCACTGATCCAGCAAGAAGTAGTGCAACCGGCCTGTGTTGCCGTGGGTGAATGCGGTCTGGATAAAATGATCGCTACTTCGCTGGATGTACAGCAGCAACTCCTTGCCGTCCACATAGAGCTAGCCAACCAGGTACATAAACCGCTGATCATTCATTGCGTCAGGGCGCATAATGAACTGCTCGCCTCGCTTAAAAAAAACAAAGCAAATCACGGTGGTGTTATCCACGCTTTTAGCGGTAGTTATGAAATGGCGCAGCAATATGTTGAGCTGGGTTTTTATCTTGGCGTTGGCGGTACGGTTACTTATGAGCGCGCACAGAAAACCCGCGCTGCACTGGCAAAAATTCCATTGGAGCATTTGGTATTGGAGACGGATGCACCGGATATGCCGCTGCAAGGAAAACAGGGGCAGCGCAATAGCCCTGAATACATTCCACAAATTGCACAGGTATTGGCTGGGCTGCGCGGGTTGGATACGGCAGAAATCGCCGCGGCAACCTGGGCCAATGCCATGGCGTTATTTCACTGCAACTAATACCGCGGGCACGTGCGTGGACGCGCGGACGCAATTGCGCCCCTGGGCTTTTGCGGTGTAGAGGGCTTTGTCTGCACGTGCGATAAATTCCGTGGGTGATTCTTCCGCTAGCATTTGTGCTACACCAAAGCTCGCCGTCACCTGCAAATTTTTGGGCCACTCGGATTTTTCAATCGCGCGGCGCAATTTTTCTGCCAGCCCGATTGCATTTTCCAATGTGGTTTCAGGGCATGCCAATACAAACTCCTCGCCGCCCCAGCGTGCCAGTAAATCATTGGTGCGGGTGTTTTTACTCAACGCCTGGGCGAATGCCAGCAATACCTGATCGCCAAGATTGTGGCCATAGGTATCGTTGATTTTTTTAAAATGGTCGATGTCGATAAAAACCAGCGATAACAAGGGGGTTGAACCCGGTTCCCAGCTTTGGTTAAACAACGGCGCCAACCCATCGCGATTTAAAACTCCGGTCAAAGGGTCGCGTGTCAGTCGGTCCTCCAGTTTACGGTGCTCCTGGTTTAATAAGCGGTTAAGCGCTTCCAGTTGCGATTGGCGTTGCTTGTTGTTGAGTAATTCTATGTTGGCTTTTTTTAACGTGGTTACAAAAAAAATCAGCGCCAGCAATATCCATAAGCTCAAGAGCGCAAGATACACACTGCGGTCGCTAATATATTTACCGCTGATCTCGACCCGTTCAATAATCATTTGGTAAGTGCCCGGTGTGACATTTTCGCCGGTAGAAATTTGCACCCCGCGTACATCTCTAAATTCCGGTCCCCAATAAACGGGAGGGATTTTCCCCTGGCTCAACCACCAGGTGGGCACTTGCATGTGGCGCATATCAATAATTTGCGGATAGCGCATATGCGTATCAAATAATTCGATCGCGTTATATTTGAATGAATTGGAATCGCCAATACGTGAATAGGCCGGATTAAAATTGATTAACTGCAAGCGGATCCCGAATTCCTGGGGCGCTGAATACCTGGCCCAGACTTTGACTTGTTCGTAATTGGTTAAATCCATGCCCTTACCATTCTTGTCGGCAAGACTAAAACTGATTTCGCAGTAGGGCCACTGATAATCTGACGGGATGATTTCGCAATCGAGAATAAATTTTTCACCATCGCGGCGTAAGCTGGCGACGGATTTTCCGCCGTTGCCCCGGTCATCGATGGATTCGATATGGGTATCCGGATCCTGCCCGGGCACCAACACCCGCTCGGGCCCCCAGGTTTGGAAGACAAGTACCAACAGGGTGATGGCAATAAGTAAACCCAGCATTCTTGCTTTAATAATATCGTGCTGGATCGTCATAGTTGGATGCGGTTACTGTGTTGATTTTTGCAAGTAAAGCACAGATTTTGGCTGGCTGACAGCTGCATCTACAACTCTTATTGTTCTTATAACTTTTGGCTGGCTTTTATTGCAAACTCATAATTAAGTTTGCAATAAAAGCAGGTGCAATTTGTCTATTTGACTTTATTGAACAGGTTTTCATGAATGGTATTTAACAGTCCGCCTTTGTTTTTATCTGTGTCGTGCGGTAATTGCCAAAACATCATGCCGCCCAATTTATGGGTATGGACATAGCGCGCCTTTTCGGCGAGTGAGCGCTGATCATCAAACGTTGCAAATATTTTTTTTGCGGGATTATAAAACACAGGCGCTTTGGCAATATCGTCCCAATAATAAATGTAACCGTTTGCCGGGGTAAAACGGGTGGCGAAATCTTTGTAATTGGCTCCATCGATGTGAGCACCCGGTTGATAAAGTCCGTTATTGGTTGCGTTAACTTGTTCCCATACCCGTGCATAAAACGCCGTGCCTATAACAATTTTTTGTGGCGCCACACCTTTGCGTAGTAAAAACTGCACAGCGTTATCGGTGGAATCTTTTTGTTGCGGTGTGGAATAAAGAGCGGTGTGGTGGCCTGTATGCGGCGTCGCGCCGTTGACTATGTCATAAGTCATCAGGTTGACGTTATCCAGCAACGGCATAATTGCATCCCAATCGACTGCGTTCTGTAAAAAATCATCGAAGCCGCCCGCCGCAAAACTGAGTTGGTATTGGTTGCCAAATACATTGCGCAATTCCTGTATTAATGCAGTGAAGTTAGCGCGATCATACGCGGCATGCTTATGGCCGGGATAACCGGGAATGGTGGGGTACTCCCAATCCAGGTCAATCCCATCGGCCTGGTATTGTTGAATAATTGCGAGAGTCGATTGTGCAAATAGCTTACGATTATCAGTGCTGTTAAAAATATCCGAACAGGTTTCACAGCCACCCCAGCCGCCGAGTGACAGTATTACTTTTAAATGGGGGTATTGTTTTTTCAGCGCGACCAAACGTTGCAACGCGAGTTTGTCGGTATCTGAATCAAAACTGAGTTGGTTGCCCTCTAAATGCAAAAAGCTGTAGATGACGTGGGTCAGTTGGTTGAAATCATAACGTTCCAGATCTGCGCCGTCGCCCATGTAATAGGCGATGATCTTGGGTGCAGGGTGGGTTTCCGTGTGCGCGGCCTGGTATGTGCTGCATGCAGCCAGGATAAAACTGGCCACTGCAACAAAAACGGCGGCTAATATTGGTCGAAAAAATATTTTCATAAATCCCTCGTCAATTAACAGGTATGTTGATTGTTCGCGAGAGGCTGGCATAGCAATGAAGTGCATCATTGCTTATATCGTGAGTGGTAATTCCTGCGTTTTATTAGATTGGATCGATGCAAGGACGCAGATAATAGCCGCTTATTTTAAGCGCGGGTATGGCGGCTTTGATACGGGCACAGGGTAAAGAATCATTAATAAAGGTTGGTTTATCCCTGCGCTCCAGAGTGGATTTCATCTTATAATCCCGCACCTTTTTGCTAACGGGTACCAACAGTGATCCAGCGTGACGATTTACATTCTATTTCCCTCGCGCAATTGCGCGCAGCCCAAGGCTGGCAGCAGCAATATAAATTGATTATCCAGTGGGGAAAACAAATCAGGGTGAAACCGGAAATCCGCCGTATTGAGCATCTGATCCGTGGCTGCGAGATGCCGGTGTGGTTGATACACGAGCAAGAACATGGTCAGCATTATTTTGCGTTTGATTCCGACAGCAGTGTGATGAACGGTTTGGCGGTGCTATTGCTGGTGCAGGTGAATGGTAAAACCCGCGCGGAGATGGCGAACCTGGATTTACAACTGGCGCTGCGTGAACTGGGCCTGGACAAACACCTGACCCCTTCGCGCAATAATGGGCTGGGGGCGATTATTGCGCGGATCAAAACCCTGCTAGAGGATGCCCCGATTGGTTAATTCGTATTACCAAATTCATCGGCAATATAACGTTGCCAGGGTTGCAACAATTCCGCTTCGATCATTTGCTCATGCCAGTGTTGGGTCACCATGGGCACACCGGCCATATCGGGTAAGTGGTGGGCAATACCTTTGTGGCAATCGATGCAGGTTTTTTCACCGCTGGCGAGCAGAGTGGAATGCATGGTTTGCGCGCGCGGCGATTGCAAAGTGAAATCCATGGATGCCAATGCATGGCAGTTACGGCACTCCAGTGAATCATTCGCTTTTAAGCGCGCCCACTCACGCTCGGCCAATTCGCGCCGCTTGGCGAGAAATTTATCGCGCGTATTAATCGTACCGAATACTTTGCCCCAGACTTCTTTGGAGGCCTGCATTTTACGCGCGATTTTATAGGTCCAGTCATGGGGAACATGGCAGTTGGAGCACATGGCGCGCACGCCGGAGCGGTTGGTGTAATGAATGGTGGATGCCAATTCCTGATAGGGGTTATCGCGCATTTCGTGGCAGCCAATACAAAATGTTTCGGTATTGGTAAATTCCAACGCAGTATTAAATCCACCCCAAAAAATAATGCCCGCAATAAAACCGCCCATGCTCAATGTGCCCATTCCAATATACGTGGCCGGGCGCCGGAACAGCCGCCAATATTCCTGCAAAATAACAATTATCCGTTTGGCCATGATTTACTCCGCTGGTTGTTGTTGGAGCATGGCATCAATACTTTGAAAGTTATTGCCGCGCGCTGGTTGTATATCCGCTTGGGGTAAATGGCATTGCACACAAAAAAAGCGGCGCGGTGAAACGGCAGCGAGCGCCTGGCCGTCGCGGTCGTAAAAGTGAGTGATGCTCACCATGGGCGCACCGGTTTGTGGGCTGGCGCTGCGGCTGTGGCAACTCAAACACATATTAAAATTTTTATCGATTTGGTAGCCGCGAATATTGTGCGGAATCGTTGGCGGCTGCTCTGGATAATTGCGGCTGCCGGGGACTGCAGTGATGTGCTCGCGCGGAATTTTAGGTGCGGGCAGATCCTGGTCCAAGGTCCCGCCCGGGCGAATTCCATCGGGCGCACTTGCATCCAGCTTTGCTGTTTGGTTGTCGGCATAGACCTGTAATGCGGCGATAAAAACAGAGCACAGGATTGTGCCGGCTAACAAGGAAATTTTTTTCATGCGTAGCTCCTTATGCCAGGCTGACCAGTTCGATTTTTACAGCGCATTTTTTGTAATCGGTTTGCAGCGAAATCGGATCAGTTGCATCGAGGGTGAGATTATTCACCAGGCGGGTTGCATCAAAAAAAGGAATAAAAATCAAACCGCGCGGTGGCTTCACTCGCCCGCGTGTTTCGACCCGCACGCGCAAAGTGCCGCGACGGCTGATTACCCGCACTTCACTACCGCGCCGGAAACCCATTGCTTCAGC
>JAJQJO010000224.1 GCA_021323495.1 Cellvibrio sp.
CGACCGCGCCATCAAACTTACCACCGCACTCTATTACACCCCCAATGGCCGTTCGATCCAGGCACAGGGTATCGAACCGGATGTGAATGTCGAACGCGTGCAGGTGACCGCCTTCCAACAGGGTTTGGCAACGACTGAAGCCGATCTCGCCCGCCATCTTGGCAACAGCAAAGGCGGTACGGAAAGCACGAGTAAGGATCGCTCCAACAAACGCATCAGCAGCGCCGAATTGCTGAAAGAAGACAACCAATTGCATGAGGCATTGAACCTGCTCAAAGGGTTGAATATTTTTATCCAGAATACCCCGTTCGCTGCTGCTCCCGCAGAGCCGGCACCGATAGCACCAGATATAGTCGTACACCCCGAATTACCCGGTGAAGGCGAACGCGAAGAAAGCGAATAACAACATGCCGAAGCTGATTGCCCGCCAGTTTGCCTTCGGCCTGTTTTTGCTATTAGCGTTTGGCGCCAGCCAGCCCCTGTATGCCCAGGGACGCCTGGCGATTATCATCGATGATATCGGCTACAACCTGGCGCTGGGTAAGCGCACCGCTGACCTAAGCGGCGATTTCACCCTAGCCATTTTGCCCTTCACTCCCCACGGTATTGAGCTGGCCGAGCGCGCCCATCAACGCGGCAAAGAAATTATGCTGCACGCACCCATGAGCAACCGCCACAACTATCCACTCGGGCGCGGCGGGCTGGTGAGTGGCATGCAGCGCGCGGAGTTTCTCGCAGTACTGCGCCAGAACCTGGCCAGCATTCCGTACATAAAGGGCCTCAACAATCATATGGGCAGCCAGCTAACCGAGCAGGCAGAACCTATGCTCTGGTTAATGGAGGAGCTAAAAACCCGGCAATTGTATTTTGTTGATAGCCGCACCAGTGCCCAAACCCAAGCCTTGACCATGGCCGAAAGAATCCATCTCCCCAGCCGTAGACGAGATGTTTTCCTGGACGATGAACGAACTCCGGCCGCGATCAAATACCAGTTGCTGCGCGCCCTGAAACAAGCGCAACAACAGGGGTCAGCAATCGCCATCGGCCATCCCTATCAGGAAACCCTTGCCCAACTGGAGCAACTGCAATCCCTGCTGGAGCAGCATCAGGTACAGCTGGTCAGCGCCTCCCAACTTATGTCCCCCGCTCAAACTATGTCGTATAACGGGGCTCAAACAGAGCGTATGCGAGGAGCTGCGATGGCTTGCCAGGCGCCACCTATGGGGTTGTGGCCACAGACTTGGGTACCGGTTGACCCGTTTGCGGATTTGGAAATATCTGAATGGTTAAGTCGATCTGAAGACCAGCAGGGGAACTAAGCCGCGCTTTGCCCAGCTCAAGTCGGAACTCGATAAAAGCGGTTACGGACCCATTCCAATGTATAAATCGCGCCCCAAGCGTAGAGCGCCACAGCCGTAAACAATGCCAGACGTGTCATTGAGGCAGTAAAAACATCTTTGCCATTGGCGCTATCTTGCACCGCAGGCCCCAGAAAAATCACCAGTGTAATCATCGCATTCATCCAGAATGAGGGCGGATATTTGCTGGGGTGAATCCGATACAAGCGCAACGCCAACCAGCAGAAGGCGAGCATCATCCACAGCACAAACATCCACAGTGACGGCCATAGCGTCAGCCCCTGCCAAACCAGCATGGCCAACAGAGCACCGAGCAAAGTAGATCCAACCAACTCGTGTCCGGCCTCTTTGGCGGTTAATGTACTGGCCTGCTGGCTTAAGGTCGCCGTTTTCATGATAGCAGCCATATAGAGCGACGGGTTTTGCAACGCCAGTAGCAGCACCGGCAAAACAATGACAATACCGCGCAGCGCAGTCCAGATCGCCATTTCACTATCGGGTTGTGTCGGTTTTGGAAGCTGGACAAGTTGAATATCGGGCCAAACCAAATACACCAGGGTTCCACACGCAGCAGCCAAAATAATGCCCCCGGCCAAAGCGTGAATCACCGCTAATGCCAGTGCCTGTTCCTGTACACCAGCGACAGGAATCAGCGTGAAAGTCACTATCAACAGGCTTAACAACGGGTGGGATTTTTTGGTTCCGATATAAAATACGGTAAACAATACCAACACAATCAACAGAATGGCGGCAACAGCATAGTTTTCCAGCAAAGGAACAAGTAGTACCCCCACCCCGGTGAGCAGACAAAAAACTCCGGCGAGCACCGCGCTTTTCACCAGCGCCATTGGCGGGCCGGGCTTGCTGAGCAATAACACCACCATCAGTAAACTGACATGTGGCACCGCAAATGGAACACCGTAAACTGCAACCATTGCAAGGCCAATACCAAACACCAGGCGCAGCACAAAACGGCTTACCTGATCGATTGGTCGGCTTGTTGGCCTGGTAAACCCCAGCTTGATAAACACTGACTTAGTAAACATAGGACAGCAGGCTCATCAGCTGCAAATAGAGCCAACCCAATCCGTTCATCAGGCCAGCGTCTGCGGTGTAAATCATCACGTCGGCCTGACCGCCTACGCGCACTCCCGCAATCCGTTTAACTTCACTTGGCTCAAGCTCGATCGCCACTGGAAAACGCTGCGATTGCCTTAACCAGTCACGATTGTTTTCGATCGTCGGCAGGCTGCCAGTTGGTGCTGCCTTACCGGAACTGACACCATTACCGATACTGCGTACTTTGCCTTTCAATACTTCACCGGGCATCACATCGAGCAGAATTCGCACCTCATTACCCACTTTGACATTACCCAGGTTGTTTTCAGTCAGCTCCGCATTAATCCACACATCATGGATCGCAATCAGCGTCATCGCTGGCGCACCCGCCTGGGCAAAGTGCCCGGTGTCGGTACTCAGATCAGTGATCAAGCCACGCGCTGGCGCAATCACCGTGGTTCGTTTCCGGTCAAGCTCGGCCTTGGCCATGGCTAAACGCGCGCTTTCAAGTTTGGCGTTATTAGTCTCGTCACCACCCATATTTTCCTGCGCCCGTACAACCTCAGCCTTTGCTACGGCCACTTTGGCGCGAGCCTCCTCCCGTCCAGCCTGTGCCGTTTCAAGCCGTCGCACCGAAATCGCGCCGGGGTCTTCGGCATAAAGGGTTTCCTGCCGGTGAGCATCTTGCTCAGCTTGCAAACGCGCTGCCTCAGCAGCGCGCAGCGACGCTTTGGCCGAATCGACTGCGGCAGTTGAAGCGCCTAAACCCCGGCGCGCTGACTCGTAGTCAGCTTTGGCACGATCCAAAGCAATCTGGTAGGTCTCGGGATCGACTTCAAAGAGTGGCTGATCTTTTTTTACGTCGTCATTGTTTTTTACCCAGACATTGGTAACCGTGCCGGAAACCTCTGCCGCCACCGGAATAACAAACGCCTGCACCCTTGCCTGGGATGTATAAGGCGTCAATCGGTCCGCAACAAAATACCAGATCAGGCTGAGTACAATCAGCGCCAGCAAACCCAGCTGGATTTTCCGCGCTGCTTGACCGGGCGGAGCTGCTTCGGAAGTGGATAAAGGCACCTCAGGCGCTGAATCAGATGTCGTTGTATTCATTTATTGGCTCGATATGGGTTCGCTCATCACGGGATTGCTGACCTGAACAGGCACTTCCAGCAAATCGCCCCAATTGCTTCGCTCTTTCATGGTGTTGATGGTGGCATCATCCAGCAGCACAGCGGGACGGCTGACTTCCCATGCCCCACCCATCGCCTTGTAAACCGCAATCAGGCTGCTCACCACATTGCCGCGATTGCTGACTACCCGTTCTTGTTGGCTAAACAGTGAGCGCTGGGCATCAAGCACTCGCTCAAAGTCCGCCATGCCTTCGCGATACTGGATGTTGGCAATATCGAGTGAGCGCTGTGCCGCAACCTGGCCTTGATCCAGTAAATCCACTTGCTCCAGACTTTTGACATAGGAAATTGCGGCATCATCCACCTCTCGCGCCGCTTGCAAGATTGAATCCCGATACAACTCCGTCAATTGTTGGAAGCGAGCGTCCTGGACCCGTACGTTGTTTCTGATGCGACCGTAATCAAAAATATTCCAGGTAAAACTTGGCCCAATGCCTGAATCTACCGTGGTTGGCGAACCTGAAATCGAGCTGGCAGATACACCGAGCGAGCCCAGCAAGACCAGCGACGGGTATAAATCCGCTTCCGCAATACCAATCAGCGATGACTGGGCGATTAACTGCATTTCTGCCGCACGGATATCGGGACGCCGCCGCAGCATATCGGCAGGCAAATCAGCGATCATCACCAGGCTGGCCTGTGGCAGGACGCCCCGGTCAACGTTCATTTCGAGTATGGGTCCGGGCGGACGAGCCAGTAAGATTGACAATGCGTTCTGGGTTTGACGCAGCGATGCTTCAAGGGGAGGAATGCTGGCCAGCGTAGCCAGGTACTGTGTTTTTGCTTGTTGGAATGGCGGCGTTGCTGTGGGCAATGTTCAGGCGCGACTCCAAGGTGCGAATGGCCACATAAAATTGCGCAGTTTGTGCGGCGAGCAGAATCGCTACCTCATCATATTGGGCGAGCGATGCCAGAAAGTTGGCATCAGCAGCTTCCATACCTCGCTTAAAGCGACCCCAGAAATCCAGCTCCCACGCGACTCCCAGCTCCGCCGTATACAGCCATTGATTGGATGAACCTCCACCCGACTGGCGGCGCTCGATATTAAGCGCACTGCCGCTGAGTTGTTGCACCTGCGGATACATGGCGCTGCCTGCGATACCCTGTTGTGCTCTCGCTTCCATCAAGCGCAAGGCAGCTACTTTCATCGAATGATTGCTACCTAAAACCCCTGTAATCAGCGAATCCAGTACCGGATCATTAAACTGTCGCCACCATTGTCCCTGCTCGGTCCAACCGGGTTTTTCGCTGAGGGTTTTGGGTGCACTGTTCAGGCTATCGCTCTGCCAGTCCGACGCAAGGTCGGTGTCAGGGCGCACATAATCGGGCCCTAGCACCGTACAGGCCTGCATACTGATACTGGCCAGCAGTAAACATGCGGCACGTTGCAGGCCGACCTTGGCAGGCGCAGCCATGTTTATTCCTTGGCTACCTCAAGAGCTACCCCAACAACTACCGGCGGCGAATCAGGCAAAGGATCAGGATTCATCGCAACCCAGCTCATAAAGATTTGGTAGCCCAACGCCAGCAGCGTTGCGCCAACGAACATGCCCAGAATGCCGCCCGATACCATCCCGCCCAATGCGCCGAGCAAAATCACCGGCATAGGTGCGTCGACGCCACGTCCGAGCATTAAAGGCTTCAGGATATTGTCGGCCAAGCCCGCTACCGCCAGCAGAACAGAATAGAAAATTGCAGGCAAGGTGTCATGCGTGCCCCCGATCCAGATATAGGCTACGGCAGGAACGACGATAACGACCGCAGGTACTTGCGCGATCCCCAACACTAGCGCAATCACCGCCAGAACACCGGCAAACGGAATATCGGCCAACATCAAACTCAGACCCAGCAAAATCGACTGGATAAAGGCCACGCCAATCACACCTTGCGCCACTGCGCGGATAGTCTTGGTGGACAGCACAGTAAATTGCTCGCCCCGGTCCGATCCGACCAGACGACAGCTAATGGCACGAGCACTTTCATGACCACCTGCGCCAAAAGCCATGATCACCCCGGCGATGATGAACGAAAATAAAAACAGCAGCATGTCGCTACCAATACCTGCGACAAATCCCAGTGATGCTTTTGCCAGATGGCCGATTTTAGGTTGCAACGACTGAATCAGCGCGGGCAGATCACTCGCAGCCATACCCCACACCGCATGCAATTTCTCGCCGATAATCGGCCAGGTCGCCACCTTATCTGAAGGCGGCGGGACCACCAATGTATTGTCCCTCATCCCGTGAATCAGGCTAGTCACAGAATTAGCAAGGGAGTCTGCCAGCAGGACTACGGGAACGAAAATCAGCAAAACACCCAACAACACCAGGACCGTAGACGCCAGCCCTTGTTTACCATTCATCTTTCTGGCCAGCCTCTGCTGCATGGGGTACAGCGTCACTGCCAGAATCAAAGCCCAAAGCATCAGCGTCATAAAGGGGGCAAAGATTTTGTAGCAAAAACTCACCAGAACAACGATCAGTCCGGCCTGAATCAGTACGTCAAGCAAGCGGCGCGAGAGCAATTTCTGCAGGGTAATATCGAACATGATCATGGCCTCGGATGGAGAAGTTATGTCACCAAGGTTCACTATAGTTCAATATTTTTACTGTCCTTGTAGTGTCTCAATGAAATTAATCATCGAATCAGACATCTAAATGCACAGATCGTATTTCGCCACCGATTTAGTCTTTAAAACCTAAAAAATGACACCTAAATCCCAAAAAACGCTCTTTAGGTTATAAAAAAGTTTACTTAAAAGACCAACTAAATCTAGCGGGTACTTCTTAATGCTGTCTATAATCACCGAGGGTGATATTTGATCACTCCTTGAGGGATTCGATTTTTCAGGAACTATAGCGAGGGGCTTATATGGCTACATCAAACAGAGCGGGCGAACAAGGTTCGGTACCTTCACGTCATGGGCGCTACTTACAAAAAGACGGTTATTGGTACTACACCACCCGTGAAGGCGTGGATATAGGGCCTTTTGATAGCCGCGACGATGCCGAAACAGGCGTTGGGGAATTTATTGATTTTATCCAGGCGTCCGAACCCAAAGTTTCGGATATGCTAAAACAGTACCGCGCGGCCTGAAGTAAGCTTTAGGCCGGACATAAAAAAAGGGCGCTTACTGAGTGCCCTTTTTTGTTGTGCAAAAAATGCTTCTGCCGCTACAAACGCACCTCAATTCCCTGGGCGCGCATAAACTCTTTGGCTTGGGGTACCGTGTATTCACGAAAATGGAAAATACTCGCTGCCAATACTGCATCAGCGCGGCCAAGGGTTACACCATCGACCAGATGCTGCAGGTTACCCACACCGCCAGAGGCGATTACCGGCACTGAAACTGCATCGCTAATTGCGCGGGTCACGCCCAGATCGTAACCTTTTTTGGTGCCGTCCCCGTCCATACTCGTCAGCAGGATTTCACCTGCGCCATATTCAGTCATACGAATCGCCCACTCCACCGCATTGATGCCAGTCGGTTTGCGCCCGCCGTGAGTGAAAATCTCCCAGCGCGGTTCTTCACCTTCAACGCTCACTTTTTTGGCATCAATCGCCACCACTATGCACTGAGCACCAAAACGGTCAGACGCCGCTTTGACAAAATCGGGGTTAAATACCGCTGCCGAGTTAATACCCACCTTATCGGCGCCGGCATTCAGCATGGTGCGGATATCTTCCACGGTGCGAATGCCGCCGCCCACTGTCAGCGGGATAAACACTTCGCTGGCGATTTTCTCTACCGTATGCACCGTGGTATCACGCCCTTCATGGGTCGCGGTGATATCGAGAAAGGTAATCTCATCCGCACCTTCCTGGTTGTAGCGCTTGGCGATTTCGACCGGGTCACCCGCGTCGCGGATGTCCAGGAACTGCACACCTTTGACCACGCGGCCGTTATCGACATCAAGGCAGGGAATAATGCGTTTTGCGAGGGCCATAAACAGCTCCGGAATTAGTTTGCGTCGCAGTAGGTCTGGGCTTCGGCCATGGTCAGGGTACCTTCGTAAATTGCGCGGCCGGTGATGGCGCCGCAGATACCTTTATGCGACTCAGCTTTGAGCGCGATGATATCGTCCATATTGGTCACACCACCGGAGGCGATAATGGGAATGCTCGAGGCCTGTGCCATAGCGACAGTCGCCTGCACATTCACACCCTGCATCATGCCATCGCGGGCAATGTCGGTGTAGACAATACTGCTCACGCCGTCTTGCTCAAAACGCTTGGCCAGCTCCGAGGCCTGCACATTCGATACCTCCGCCCAGCCGTCGGTGGCGACCCAGCCGTCTTTTGCGTCCAGACCAACAATGATATGACCGGAAAATTGTTTGCACATATCGGTCACAAACTGTGGCTCTTTAACCGCTTTGGTCCCAATAATTACGTATTCCACACCCGCATTCAGGTAGTACTCAATTGTTTCCGCGCTGCGGATGCCGCCACCAATCTGGATCGGAAGCTTGGGATAGGCTTTGGCGATAGCAGTTACAACACCGCCATTGACCGGCTTGCCTTCAAAGGCACCATTGAGATCAACCAGATGCAAACGACGACAACCCTGGTTCACCCATTGCGCTGCCATAGCGACAGGATCGTCTGAGAAAACCGTAGAATCGTCCATCAAACCCTGGCGCAAGCGCACACATTGGCCATCTTTTAAATCAATCGCGGGGATAATCAGCATCTTCAATCTCACAGGGGGCGCTGCTTGCTGCGCCCTGATAATCGTTGTGTATTTTGGGGTCTGGATAACAAATTGCGTTTTTTGGGCACTGCAAGGCAGCCCCTACGCCTGGCCATTCCAATGTAAGAAATTCTTCAATAATTGCAGCCCGGCCGTGTGACTCTTTTCCGGATGAAATTGCACTGCAAATAAGTTGCCGCGGTTCAAAGCGGCGTGAAAGGATAAACCGTAATCGCAACTTGCGGCGACCAGGCTCCTATCTTCCGCGAATACATAAAAGCTGTGCACGAAATAGAAACGGCTGTCCTGCGCGATACCTGCCCATAACGGGTGATCGTTATGATGGACCTGATTCCATCCCATATGCGGAACCTTCAGGTAATCCCCTGTCGCGTCCTTATGGTTTTCGCCGAAGAAACGCACTTTTCCCGGCAGGATACCGATACAATCCACGCCTTTATTTTCTTCGCTGCTTTCCATTAAAGCCTGCATGCCAACACAGATTCCCAGCACCGGTTTACCTGTGGCGACTTGCTCACGCAGCAATTTATCAAAACCGAGACGTTTAATTTCTGCCATGCAGTCCCGAATCGCGCCTACGCCAGGGAATACCACCCGATCTGCAGCGGCTACAACAGCCGGATCGGATGTCACCATCACATTTTGTTCAGGAGCTACATGGCTCAGGGCACTAGCCACCGAGTGCAGATTGCCCATGCCGTAATCAATCACGGCAACTGTCTGTTTATCATTTGTCATAAATCAGAGACTACCTTTAGTGGAGGGCATAATGCCTTCCATACGCGGGTCGAGTTCCAGCGCCATGCGCAGGGCGCGCCCGAACGCTTTAAACACGGTCTCTATCTGATGATGGGCGTTGTGGCCACGCAGGTTATCAACGTGCAGGGTGACGCCCGCGTGGTTGACGAAGCCTTGGAAAAACTCCCAGAACAACTCCACATCAAATTGGCCGACGCGCTTTTGGGTAAACGGGATCTGCATGACCAGACCGGGACGGCCGGAAAAGTCGATCACTACGCGCGACAAAGCCTCATCGAGTGGCACGTAGGCGTGGCCATAGCGACGGATACCTTTCTTATCGCCGATAGCTTTGGCAATAGCTTGGCCGATCGTGATGCCGATATCTTCCACCGAGTGATGATCATCAATGTGGGTGTCACCATCGCAGGTTACCTCAAGGTCAATCATGCCGTGACGGGCGATCTGATCCATCATGTGCTCCAAAAAGGGCACACCGGTGTTAAACACGCCTTTGCCCGTGCCGTCGAGATTAAGGCTGACGCTGATTTTGGTTTCCAGGGTATTGCGGGCCACTGTTGCAATTCGTTGATTGGGTGCAATAGGGTCGATCATAGATTCACTCGGGCAGATGGCTGCATCGCTAAAAAGATGTGCGAATTATATAGACTTGGGGCGCCGTTTTCACGGAAAGCCGTGCTATTAGACTGATTGTTAAGTTGCGGTACAGATTATTTCGCCCAAAATCCTCCCAGCCCGCGCTACAAATCGGAGTAATCACGGTATGTTGGGCGCGTTTCCACAACCCATCCTCTCAAATTTTTGATGGATCACTACTATGAGCAGTGCCCTATTCACCAGCTGTCTTTTCAGTGCGAGCCTATTTACCGCAGGCGCATTTGCAGCCGTTCCCTCCAACAATAATCCCAACAATAGCGACTATACCGGCTGGAGCTGGTCAGGCCATGTGGACCACATCACTATAGATTCCCAAGCCGCTGCGGAGCAGTTTATTGAAGATAGCGCCACCGCGATTGGCGGCGCGGCCGAATATTATTCAAGCAAGACTGAAAATACCCTTGTCCTGGGCATGAACT
This sequence comes from Cellvibrio sp., assembly GCA_021323495.1. Classification (GTDB taxonomy): domain Bacteria; phylum Pseudomonadota; class Gammaproteobacteria; order Pseudomonadales; family Cellvibrionaceae; genus Cellvibrio. The sequence continues at coordinate 10,160 of JAJQJO010000224.1, forward strand.
TTTTGTTTTATCGCGATAACGCAGAATTTGCCCAATTTATCGAAGATTACTGGGGCGATGTGGATTACACCGAATCCGACGCTACTGCGTTTATGCTTTTTGCGGAATACGGCCCCAAATATCGCTTCGGCCAGGACAATATGAGCTTTTTTACAGTGCGCGGCGGAGTCAGTGGCATGCTCTATTCGGAGCGAGCTATCAGTTATTGCAGCGACTGTTATTCAGAAGATATCGACATTGATGGAGGGCTTTATGGTGTGCTGGGTATCGGCCAAACCCTTGGCAGCCTGGATATAAGCTTGCAATTCCAGCAGTACTTCACCGGCGATCTGGACCATAGCCTCCGCTTGAAAATTTCCGGAGCCTTTTAATCTTGAGCCGGCCTGACGGTAAAAAACCCCTTCAGGTCGATTTGACCCGTTAGCTTTTTTTTTATAAAAAGTTGGTATTAAGGTTCACTTGCGTTTGTTTGGTCATGGTTTACTTTTAAAGCGCGACTTAACTTTAACGTGCGACCCGACAATACCAGCAGCATCATGCAGGACTGCTAATGTGATCACCTACAACCACTATCAGAGAAATAGATTGACCGACCCCTTAAATCCCATACGCC
>JAJQJO010000225.1 GCA_021323495.1 Cellvibrio sp.
CCCGCTATAGGTTCCGCCACCAGTAGCGATTGGTTCGAAAAATTCAAAGCTAGCGCGAGCGATAAAGAGTTGTACCGCTTTTTATATGCCATGCCGAAAGGTGGCGATCTGCACAACCATATCAGTGGCTCGGTGATATCCGGGTGGTGGTACGAGGTCGCGCTCGCGCAAAAAGAATACGGTTATCGTTTCTATACCAAAGTGCGCATTAATAACTGCCGCGATTTTGCCGACAACAATTTTGGCCGCCGCCCTTATTTAATGTTGTTCAATAACCTGATGGAATCCACCTACAACCAATTGCCTGAATGCGAAAAGGCGGAGTACAAACGCCTTGAAGAGTTGGATGAAAAAGAAAAAGCCGCATGGGTCAATAGCGTAACCCTGAGTCATGACCACGAGGGGCGCGATGAATTTTTTCAAACCCACTGGCAGCGCTTGGACCAATTGCTTTACAGCCCCTATTTAATTGCTGAGATTCTCTATAAAAATATGGAGGCCTTTGGCGATGAAGGTTTGCTGTATTTAGAGACAATGTTGGAGGCCGGTGGTTACTTTAAACCGGATGGCAGTCCGTTCAGTGAAGATGAAGCTGTTGCGATTTTCCGCAAGCGCCTCGCGCAGGACGACGCTAAAAAAACCGGCGTTACTGTGCGTTTCCAGGATTCCATTCTGCGTTTTCTACCGAGTGCTGAAGCACAACTGCGCGCGTCTTACGATATCGTTTCTCGCCATCGCGATTTGTATGTGGCAGTGAATATGGTGGGACGCGAAGATAATGACAAGGGTTATCCTTTACGTTTTACCCAAACCCTGCGCGAACTGCGCCACAAATATAATAACGTGCGTCTGTCGGTGCACGCCGGTGAAGTGGACGAACCTAATTCGCATATTCGCGATACCTTGATGCTGGGGGCTGATCGCATTGGCCACGGGGTGAATTTAATTAGCGATCCGGAATTGTTGCGCGAAATGCGCCATGGCCCCTATCTGGTTGAAATCAATTTAATTTCCAATTTGTTGCTTGAATATGTCAGCGACTATGCACAGCATCCCTTTCCGGAATATTTACGCTTGGGAATTCCGGTTGCGCTTTCGACGGATGACCGCGGTATGTGGGATTCCAATATCACCGATGAATTTTTTGTTGCAGTAAAAGAATTTAATCTGTCCTGGGATGAAATTCTTTTGCTCAGCCGCAATTCGCTGCAGTACAGTTTTGTTGAGGATGATGTAAAAGCGCAGCTATTAAAAACCTACAACACACGTATTCAAAAATTTCAGGAATCATTTGCACGAGATGGAATTGCCAGCCTGAAAAATACCAAACCTCTCTCTTATAGCTTTACCTGTAAGCGCTATTCCCTGTGCAATTTTAATTAAGCGTATGGGGTGCAACATATTGGTTCAAGTGTGCGTGCGTGGCGCATTATTTTGCATCAATAAACCTGTGCCCCGGCGTGTCCCTGCGGTCTGCTCCAGCGCTTGTTTTTTCAATTTGTAATCGATCGAACTGTATTTTCTATTAGATAAATAATTGAAAAATAAGGAAATTAATATGTATTGCCTAAAGAGTTAACCATTTGGACAGGAAATGGCATGGCGCTTGCAATTTCTCGCTCAGCTTTCCTGATACATATTATTAGACGCCCTTGGAGTGCACTTGCTATGACCGTACACAATTGCTTTTTACGAAATAAACTCGCTTTATTTATCAGCCTGGGCTGTGTCGCTGCATCAACTCCAGCCTGGTCTGTAGAAGAAGTTGCTGCGCAAACCGCCGCTGTTGCAGTAGCGGGTGCCGTAGAAGAAACCCTGGTGGTGGGTGACACTATGGGTTTGATGTCCAACAAGGCAAAATCCGTATTTGGTTTTGAAAAAACCATCGTGGAAACACCGCGCAGTATTACCTCGGTGAGTTCCGACATGATGGAGAACTACAACATTAGTGATATCGATGATTTGGTGTTGGTGTCACCGGGAGCGTTTACCCAATCATTTTTCGGCGTGGCCGGTTCACTCGATGTGCGCGGCACTCCGGGTGAGGTGTATTTCCGTGGCATGCGCCGCGTAAATAACCCCGGCAATTATCCAACACCGATTGGTGCGTCCAACCGTATCGATATTGTGCGCGGTCCAGCATCGCCCATTTATGGCCCATCAAAAATTGGTGGCTATCTCAACTTCGAGCCCAAGTCGGCGCGTGTAGAGGGTGGCCAGTATTTGAGTGAGCCGGAAGGCCAAATTACCTTAACGCGCGGCAGCTGGGATAAAAATATCGTCTCTGCTGAAGTGGGTGGGCCTGGTGCCATCGGCGATAAAGATTTGGGTTATTACGTGTATGCCGAGACCGAAAATTCCGGTAGCTACTACGAAAATTCCGGCACTGACCAAAATATTTTTCAAGCAGCGTTTAATGTGGATTTGTCTACCAATACCCGAGTTGAGTTTGGTGGTATGTACCATGAATTTGATGGTAACCAGGTGGCAGGTTGGAACCGCGTTACCCAGGATTTAATTGATCACGGCACTTACATTACCGGTTCGCCAGAATCGGTAGACACCAACGGCGATGGCTATAACTCACCGCAAGAATATGATGTGTGGAAAGCCACTTTTACCGAAGGAAACTTTTTTGTTCCGGGCGCTTCTGCAACTGACGAAGGTATGGATCCGGCTTGGGCATTACAAAATGCGGGTACCACCAAATTGTCGGGCAGCCAAACCCTGGTTGCACCAGAAGACCAATTGGTTACTACAGTTTCCACTGTGTATTTTGATGTGATTCACGATGTGAATGACGACTTCACCATCACCAACAAGGCCTTTTACGAAAAACTGGAAAATATTAACGAGAATGCCTACGGTTTCTCGCAGTTCGTCGATACCTTTGCGTTTGAAGATCAGTTGCTACTTGAATTTAGCGCGGAACATGCGGATTGGTTGTCCGCCAATTATCAAGTATCACCCAGTATTCGCTACACCGAATTTAGACAAGGTGATGACTTTGATTACGAATATTTTGATCGTCGCGATTTAAGCAAGCAATCAACTGCGCTGGATCGCAAATTGCTCGCCACAGTCACCGACTCCGATTACGCCAATTATCTCGAAGGTGATTTTACCGACTACGGTTTGGCATTTTTGGGCGACTACACCATTGCTGAAAACCTCGGTTTGTTATTGGGCGCGCGTTACGATTATCTCGATATGAATAGCGACGCGATTGTCAGCAAATTAAAAGCGACACCAGCACCGGGTGCGGTGACTTCGGCCAGTGAAACGGAAGATGGCGTATCCTGGACTACAAGCTTGTCGTACACCACACCCGTTGGTTTGATTCCCTATGTAACCAAATCCGAGCAGGCCACTATTGTGATGGGGCAGGGTTCAGAAATTTCGCCCGGTTTAATTGCGAGTGGTAATGCCATCGCGGATTCTGAATTGGAAGAAATTGGTGTGAAGGGCGATTTCTTTGATGGCCGTTTGTTTGCGTCTGCCGCCTATTTTGAGCAAACGCGCACCAACTACAGCGCGCAGGATTTGGTGAGCAATAACACCACCAAAAGTGAGGGCTACGAAATGGAAGCCCGTTTGCTGATCACCGAAGATTTCACCATCACCACCGCCTTGACGCATTTGGAAATCACTAACCTGACCGCGCTGGATAGCGGTTCCCAGTTTGGTTTCATGGGCGCAGGTGATTTGGTAAACGTGACTGACCCATCGCTGTTTTACGGTTATGTGATGCAAGGCCTGACACTGGTTGGCAACGAAGCTGACGCATTGAAATCCGGTATTCCGGAAAATATGGTCAGCCTCACCGGTGCTTACAATTTTGGCGATGGCTACAGCTTTACTGCCAGTGCGGTGCATGCGGATTCGACCTACTCAGGTTTTTCCAAAGCGATTAAGTTGCCGTCTTACACCCTGTTTAACGCCGGTATTTCATACCATGCCGATACCTGGAGTGTGAGCTTGCAAGGTAAAAACCTGACCGATGAACGCTACTTCCGCTCGAACTTCCCCGATCTTTTTGGTAGCACCGTGGTGTTGCCAGAATTGCCGCGCAGTTTTGTCGGTAAGGTGACCTTTAAGTTCTAAGTTAGCATTTATTTATCAAGTAAGCGTTGTGCGCAGGTCATTGTTAATTCCAATGGCCTGCGCCTACAAAACGACAGGGCAATCTAATGTTTATGCGTGCACTAAAAAATATTACCGCTGTAGTGTTATTTTTCTCATTGTTTTTACCTATTGGCGCTGGGGCAGCACAAATTCCTGAAGGAACGCCTAAGGCGCGTATCGCAGTGCTGGGTGGTACTTTTTTAAATGATGTAATTTTCTCCAGCAAGCTGATAAAAAAAGAATTCACTATCGAAACCAGGTTGGGCACCTCACCTAAAATTTATTATGCCGAATACGAAGGCATCCCTTTTTATTATGTGCACGCTCATGGCGAAGGCAAATGGCTGGAAACCTGGGTAGCACTTTATGATTTGGGTGTGGAGGAAGCTATCGGCGGTGCGACCGCCGGCGGGATCAATCCCAAAATGGGCGTTTATGATTATGTGATCCCCGATGACTTCATCGATATGAATGTGGATCGCGCACTTGGTTTCCCACCGGAAATTTATCGCGACCCTGATGCCATTCCGCTGCCGCGTTTTACGCCGGCAATGGATACGGATATTCGCAATATCCTGCTCGCTGAAACGAAAAAAGCATTTAGCAGCGATGCGAATTTTAACAAGCACAAAGTTCACGATGGTGGTGTGATTGTGCAGGCGCGCGGTGGCCGGTTTGAATCAGTTGCCGAAATTAAAGCCTTTGCCCAGTGGGGCGGCGATGTGGTCACCATGAATGTACCGAGCGAAATTGTGTACGCGCGGCAGCTGGGAATTAATTACGCATCGATTATTGTGATATCCAATCCCGCCGAAGGTGTGGGCAAGTGGGATTTTTCGCTGATGGAGGAATTGTATCCGCGTGTGAATCCACTCAGTTTAAAAATAGTCCTGGCTTCACTTAAACCGGTTGCGGCCTTGCAAGGCAAGCCGCGCGTGTCCGATGGGTTGATTAACCACCCCGAGATGACGTCCAAAAAGAAAGAAAAGTAATTGACGTTAATTGTTAAGCAAATTTATTAAGGAATTTTCCCGATGCAAAAATATAAACCAGGTTTATTGACTGTCGCGCTGCTGTCGTTATTGTCGGCAGGTTTAATGACGGGTTGTGAAAAACCGGCGATTGAAGCGGTCGCTAAGCCTGAAGCGAGTGTGCAAGCCCCCGCGCCGATAAAAGTAAAGTTTGTCGTAGTCACCATGTTTGAAATTGGTGAAGACAGTGGTGATAAAGCCGGCGAATTCCAATTGTGGAAAGAGCGCCAGAAACTCGATACCAAATTTGAGTTTCCCAACTCCTTTCACGATATTTATATGAATCTGGATACCGGTGTGATGGGCATCGTCACCGGTATTGGCACCGCGCATTCCACCGCTGCCACTATGGCGTTAGGTATGGATCCACGTTTTGATTTTACTGATGCCTATTGGCTAGTGGCGGGTATTGCGGGTATCGATCCGGAAGATGCATCCATCGGCTCAGCGGCATGGGCAGAGTATTTAGTAGACGGCGACCTCGCTCACGAAATTGATGCGCGTGAAATTCCTGCTGATTGGGAAACGGGTTATTTTGCACGTTACACATCAAAACCTTACGACCCGAAAAAACCGGCGCCCACCGGCGAAATGTTGCGTGTGAATCCTGACCTGACCGAGTGGGCATTCCAGTTGACTAAAGATATCCAATTGCCGGATATCGAAAGCCTTGAAGCAACGCGCAAACTTTATGTGAATCATCCGAATGCACAGCGCAAACCGTTTGTACTGAAAGGCGACCAACTCGCGGCAATGACCTTTTGGCACGGCGAAATTATGAATGTCTGGGCGAATAAGTGGACGGATTACTGGACTGAAGGCAAAGGCGAATTTGTGACCTCGGCGATGGAAGATACGGGCACTTATTTATCGCTCACTTATTTGCACAACATCGGCAAAGTGGATAAAAACCGCGTGCTGGTATTGCGCACCGGCAGCAATTACACCATGCCACCACCAGGTGTGACTGCAGCAGAAAATCTCCTCGCTGAAAATGAAGGCTATGCTGGATTAGATGCTTCGTTAGAATCGGCTTATATTGTAGGTGCGGCGGTAATGGATAAAATTCTTGGCAACTGGGAAGTTTATAAAGACAAGGTTCCGGTTCCGGCGGATTTGAAATAGATTCACCGCATTTTTTTTTGTTATCTACAACATTACTGCGATCTAACAGGTATTCCGGTGTTCTCTCGGAGACCGTATGCGGCATGGATGCCGCATTCGAGCCTACATGGATGTATTTACGGCGAGTCTCCGAGGGAATGCCGGAGTACCTGGCTACGAAGCTCGGATAACTGCTCCATCCGCTTACGAA
>JAJQJO010000226.1 GCA_021323495.1 Cellvibrio sp.
AAACGGCGTGCGTAACAGCAGTGGGTGATGATGACCAATCGATCTACGGTTGGCGCGGTGCAAAAATTGAAAACATCCAGCGCTTCTCGCAGGATTTTGCCGACACGCAGGTATATCGCCTCGAACAAAATTATCGCTCCACTGGCAATATCCTCAGGGCCGCCAACGCCGTGATCAAACACAATTACGGCCGCCTCGGTAAAGAGTTGTGGACTGAAGGTGACAAGGGCGATCCGATTTCACTTTACGCCGCCTACAACGAACAGGATGAAGCGCGCTTTATTGTCGAGCGGATTCAGGATTGGGCACGTAAAGGCCACGAGAAAAAAACCATCGCGATTCTGTATCGTTCCAACGCCCAGTCGCGGGTATTGGAAGAAGCGTTATTACGTGAAGCTATTCCCTATCGCATTTATGGCGGCCAACGTTTTTATGATCGCCTTGAAATTAAAAATGCAATTGCGTATATGCGTTTGATTAGTAACCGTCACGATGATGCCGGTTTTGAGCGGGTGATCAACACCCCCACGCGCGGTATAGGTGGCAAAACGGTCGATGACATTCGTTTATTTGCCCGTGAACAGGGCTGCTCGCTCTGGGCGGCGGCGGAACAAATGCTCGCAAAACGCGTGCTCACTGCACGCGCGGGCAATGCGGTGCAAAGTTTTTTGAGTCTGATTGAAAAGTTGGCGCAGGATGCCAATGCGATTGATATTCACGGCGATACTGCCTCGCTCGATATGATTGCCAAACAAGTGATTGAGGATACTGGCCTGCTTGAATTCCATCAAAACGAAAAAGGTGAAAAAGGACAGGCGCGGGGTGAAAACCTGCAAGAATTAATTACGGCCTGCCGCGCATTTGATGCCGAAGAGGAAGATGGCGAACTTACGCCGCTGCAACAATTTTTAGACACGGCAGCGCTTGATGCCGGTGAAACCCAAGCTGATGAATTTGAAGATGCTGTGCAATTAATGACGCTGCACTCGGCCAAGGGGTTGGAATTTCCACTGGTATTTTTGGCCGGTGTGGAAGAGGGGTTGTTCCCGCATAAAATGTCGGCGGATGACCCGGATCGATTGGAAGAAGAGCGACGCTTGTGTTACGTGGGCATCACTCGCGCTATGGAAAAGTTATTTATTAGTTACGCTGAAACCCGTCGCTTGTACGGCAATGAAACCTTTAATGCGGTGTCCCGTTTTGTGAAAGAAATTCCTGAAGATAGTATCGAAGAAGTCCGCTTGAAAACCGCAGTCACGCGCCCGGTCAGTTTTAATCGTCCCCTCACCAAACCCTCGACCCGCCAGCCCATGTACGATACTGGCGAAGATACTGGCTTCCGTCTTGGCCAGCGTGTTAACCACGCTATGTTTGGTGAAGGGGTCATTTTACAATTCGAAGGCTCGGGGCCAAATGCGGTGATCCAGGTCAAGTTTGAAACGATTGGCATCAAGCGCCTGGTGATGCAGTACGCGAAATTGCAGGCGATGTAAAAATCCATTTCCCTTTTCCTTTATTTTTCAAGATGAACATATGAGTCCGCAAACTACAACAATAAATTGGAATCCATTAATTATTCTGACGCTGGCTGCCGCCCTCATCGGCGTTTTTGCTTTATTGGTATTGGAAAAATCCAAACCCAAACATGCACTACAACAGGAAACTGCGGGTGTACAGGCGTCTTCCGCTGTGCCTACGCAGCAGTACCACTGGAAAATGGTGACTTCCTGGCCAAAAAATACTCCTGGCCTGGGTGTGGGTGCGGAGAATGTAGCGCGTGTGATTAATGAAATGTCCGGTGGGCGTCTGCAGATCCATGTCTATGGCGCCAATGAACTGGTGCCAGCCATGGGCGTGTTTGACGCAGTCTCGTCCGGCAGTGTGGAAATGGGTCACTCCGGCAGTTATTTCTGGCGCGGCAAAGTGCCCGCCGCGCAATTTTTTACGTCGGTACCTTTTGGTATGAATGCACAGGAATTGTATGGTTGGATTAATCACGGTGGTGGTTTGGAATTGTGGCGTGAACTTTACGCCCCGTTTAATTTAATTCCATTTCCGGCTGGTAATACTGGTGTCCAAATGGCCGGTTGGTTTAATCGCGAAATAAATTCGGTGGAGGATCTGCGCGGTTTGAAAATGCGCATTCCTGGTTTGGCGGGCGAAGTATTTAACGCGGCGGGTGGTACGGCGGTGAATATCCCCGGCGGTGAACTCTATACTGCGTTGCAAACCGGGGTGATAGACGCGGCGGAATGGGTTGGACCGGAAAATGATTTGGCGTTCGGTTTCCAGCAAATTGCTAAATATTATTACTATCCTGGTTGGCACGAACCGGGTCCGTCGATGGAACTGATTATCAATAAAAGCGCGTTTGAAAATTTGCCGAAAGATTTGCAGGCGATTGTAACCTACGCAGCGCGCGCGATGAGCCAAGACATGTTCGATAGCTATACTGCGCATAATAGCCGCGCATTAAAAGAGTTGGTTGAAAAACAAGGTGTGCAAATTCGTAAATTACCAGAAGAAGTGTTGAAACGTTTTTACGAAATTTCGCAACAGGTTTATGCAGAACAAGCGGCCAAAGATCCGCAATTTAAAAAGGTCTACGAATCTTATTCGGCGTTTATGAAAGATTCAGCGAACTATCAAAAAATTTCCGAACAGACGTATTACGAAGTGCGCGAGCAACAAACAAAATAAAATACTTGGAGCGGTTCCTGATTGCATGGTCTCGCGTTCAGCTTATCGGGCGCGGGATCAATCGACTATTTTATCATCACCCTGCGCAGTGATTTCTACCAGGGTCGCAATTCCATTTTTTCGCAATTTCTCCATCAGCTTTGCAAGCTGTTCTACCTGCGCTGCATCCAATTGTTCGCCATGGGTGAAACTTAAGCGTTTTTTTGCCACCAGCTCGCGTACGTATTCAGGGCGCACGCGCAGGCGTTCGGCAGTTTGGGTGATGGAGAGAAGTTGGCGCAACATTGAGGGCTCAAAAGCTGGTCAGTGAAGCCGCTTACTATGACATATTTATCTATCTTTTGACTCTGTTGCCGCGCTGGTTTGTTGATTGTCCGAGCCTTTATCAAGTGAAGCGTATTACCTTGGCTGTGAGTTGGGAGAAGCTGTGCCATAATTTCCCTATTCGATTTCTACTGACTCCCAATTTCTGCTCATAAGGTTCTTTCATGGCTAATCTTGGCACTCTCTATACCGTCTCTGCGCCCTCTGGCGCTGGTAAAACCAGTTTGGTCAGTGCACTGGTAAAATCCAATCCCGAAGTTTGCGTCTCTGTATCCCATACCACCCGTCCTATGCGCCCCGGTGAGATTGATGGGGTGAACTATCATTTTGTCGATCATCCGACCTTTGAAGCTATGCTGGAGCAGGGCGCATTCCTTGAGCATGCGCGGGTATTCAGTAATCTCTACGGTACATCCCAGCAATGGGTGGTGGATACCCTGAAACAAGGCATCGATGTAATTCTCGAGATTGACTGGCAAGGCGCAGAGCAAGTGCGCAAGTTAATGCCAGATACAGTGAGCCTGTTTATCCTTCCCCCTTCGCTTGCTTGTTTGCGCCAGCGTTTAACTGGCCGTGGGCAGGATGATGTCGCGGTTATCGAAGCGCGTATGAATGAGGCAATCAGCGAGATGTCCCACTATGTCGAAGCGGATTATTTGATCGTGAACGATGATTTTACCGTCGCCCTTGCGCAGTTCCAGGCGCTGATTACCAGCCAGCATATTCGCCTTGCGCGGCAGGCGGAGCGCCATAGCCAACTATTGAAAGACTTATTGGCTTAAATTTTGTTCATGTGCGGTTGGCATAGATACTGCCAGTAACGCATAATACCCGGCCGGATTGCAGCGTAGCTGCATTTTTATTCCAAGCGTCTGTAAATCACCCATAGAAAGTAGAGCACATAAAGTTATGGCACGTATTACCGTTGAAGATTGTCTGGATCACGTTGATAACCGTTTCGAATTGGTAATGGTTGGCAGCAAACGCGCGCGTCAATTGGCGATCGGTGGTAAAGATCCCCATGTTGCGCCAGAAAATGACAAACCTACCGTTATCGCCCTGCGCGAAATCGAAGAAGGTTTTATCGATGCAAGCATCCTCCTGGAAAAAGATACGCTGCCACAACCCAAGCCCGAGCGTGTGTACGAAAACGATATCTAAGTCGATTTTTACTATGCCAGTACCCGCTGTCCTGGATGGCGGGTGTGTTGTCTGGAGAAGGGCGTGCAAACCATAGAGGCATTGAGCCACCGGCTATCGTCTTATCTGGAACCTTCCCAAATTAATTTGGTGAAGCGCGCCTACTTCTACGCCGAACAAGCCCATGATGGCCAGAAACGTCGTAGCGGCGAAGCCTATATTACCCATCCCCTCGCAGTTGCCGACATCCTCGCTGGGATGCACATGGACCATCAAAGCCTGATGGCGGCCATGTTGCATGACGTGATCGAAGATACCGGCATCAGCAAAAAAGCCATCGCTGGCCAATTTGGCGATTCGGTCGCTGACCTTGTTGATGGTGTGAGCAAGCTCACCCAGATCGAGTTTGAATCGCACGCCGAGAAGCAAGCCGAGAACTTCCAGAAGATGGCCTTGGCCATGGCTAATGACCTGCGCGTTATCCTGGTCAAACTTGCCGATCGCCTGCACAACATGCGTACCCTCGGCGCTATGCCGCCCGATAAAAAACGCCGCATCGCCAAAGAGACACTTGAAATCTACGCGCCTATTGCCCATCGGCTCGGAATGAATGAAGTGCGTCTGGAATTGGAAGATCGTAGCTTTTACTGCATGTACCCCTTGCGCGCGACCCGCTTGCAAGCCGCACTCAAAACGGCGCGCGGCAATCGCAAGGAATTGGTTGAACAGATCCAGGCTTCGTTTGAAAAACGGCTGCTGAAAGAAAGCATCAACGCCATTGTGATTGGCCGCGAAAAGCATTTGTTCAGCATCTATGAAAAGATGCGCCTGAAGAAAAAATTCTTTAAAGAGATTATGGATGTCTATGCGTTCCGCATCATTGTGGATACGGTGGACACTTGTTACCGCGTGCTCGGCGTAGTGCATAACCTGTACAAGCCGGTAGCGGGCGAATTCAAGGACTATATTGCTATTCCCAAAGCCAATGGTTACCAGTCATTGCACACGGTATTGGTGGGGATGCATGGTGTGCCGATTGAAGTTCAGATTCGCACCAAGGAGATGGACGAAATGGCCAATAGTGGTATCGCCGCCCATTTTCTTTATAAATCCAGCAGTGATGAACCCATCAACGCCAGTCACAGCCGTGCGCGCCAGTGGGTGCAAGGCTTGTTGGAAATGCAAAAAAACGCCGGCAATTCCCTCGAGTTTATCGAAAACGTTAAAATCGACCTCTTTCCCGACGAAGTCTATGTTTTTACGCCCAAGGGCAAAATTGTTGAATTGCCGACCGGCGCTACACCAGTGGATTTTGCCTACGCCGTACACACCGATGTGGGCAACACCTGCGTCGCCTGCCGGATCAACGAGCGTATGGCGCCACTATCGCAACCGTTGCTCAGTGGCCAAAAAGTGGCGATTATCACGGCGCAGGGGGCTCAGCCCAATCCTAATTGGCTCAATTTTGCCGTATCCGCCAAGGCGCGTTCGGCGATTCGCCATTATTTGAAGCACCAGCGCCATCATCAATCCGTTACGCTTGGTAAACGTATGCTCAGCCGTGCTCTGGCTGAAATCCATATCGACCTTGAACATATGACCGAAGAGCAGCAGCTCAAACTCCTGCACGGCGCTCAAGTTGAGTCCATGGAGAAACTCTCTGAAGAGATAGGCTTGGGCAACAAGGTTGTCTATTCGCTGGTGAAATTCCTGCAACCGGATGCCGAGCTGAAAGTGCGTGCCGGTACACTTAATTCGGCAATCACAATTGATTCCGCCGAAGGCATGATGATCAGCTTTGCGCGCTGCTGCCGCCCGATTCCCGGCGACCCGATTATCGGGCATGTCAGTTCGGGCAAAGGTCTGGTAATCCATCAGGATACCTGCCGTAATATCGCTGAAATCCGCAACTATCCCGATAAAGTCAGCCAGGTTAATTGGGCTGCGACAGTGAGCGGTGAATTTCTGGTGGACGTACGGGTTGAAGTCGAAAGCGACCGGGGTATTATCGCCACCCTCGCTACGCGGATTACCGAGCAAGGCGCGAGCATCGAACACATCAATGTCCATGAGCGCGATGCCCACAACAGCGTAATCCATTTGTGTATCGGGGTGCACAATCGGATCCATCTTGCCAATATCATGCGCCGCATTCGCAACCTGAGTTTTGTGATTCGGGTAAATCGCAGTAAAAACTAGCTGGAATCCTCTATACTCTCGTTCCTCCCTACGAAAAAACGCCAATCAAGGTTATGCCATGACCAATAAAGCCATTATTCACAGCGATGATGCTCCCGCC
>JAJQJO010000227.1 GCA_021323495.1 Cellvibrio sp.
ATTTTAAATATTGCACCGGCGATATTTTTTGGCTCATCTTCGCTGGATTCACTGTAAGCAAGACGATAGTCGAGCGTCCATTTGTCCAGGCGTGTTTGTCCCCCAAGGGAAGTCGAAAGTATTTCTTGTGTTTCGGTGCGGTCTTTTAATTCACGCTGTACTTCTGCTGCATTAACTTCCCCTTCAGCGACCGAAGTACTTTCTCTTTCTCCCGCTTCGTCTTCGCCTACAAAAGCAATCACATTCGCCAAGCGAATTTCCGAATCGGTATATTCGCTGTACAGATTGCGCCAGTACAGATCGGTATTGTCGTTGGGCTTGTAATCCGCGCTCCGCCATCGTCAAAATCCCACGCACCACCGGTTTCAACATTATCTGACCCAAATTTACGCTTGAATGAACTCACCCCAAACGCGACACCAAAATTATTGTCATCGCCACCCAGACTAAATTGGTTGCTCGCCGTCGCCGCAACTTTGGGGCTGGTTTCTTCGGTATTCTCATCGTAACTACCTTCCGCAGTGAGCTGATAAAAGAAACCATCGCGATCAAAGGCCGACAAGCTTTGTACATCAATGCTACCGCCGAGAGAGTTAGCATCCATATCCGGTGTTAAACTTTTGGTTACGGTTAAATTTTCCAAAAGGTCAGAAGGGATTACGTCCAGCGCTACCGCGCGACGATCGGCATCGGGGCCGGGCACCCCTACTCCATTAATTGTTACAGCATTAAAATCCGGACCCATACCGCGCACCCGTACATAACGGCCTTCGCCCTGGTCGCGCTCGATCGATAGTCCCGGCAAACGTTGCAGGGATTCAGATACATTGGTGTCGGGAAATTGGCCAATCGCATCAGCAGATACCACCGTCACAATATTATCTGCACTGCGTTGTTTAATACCGGCGGCCTGCCCGACCACAATCACATTTTCAACCAGCCCGGAAACACCAGTTAACTGGAAATTTTCGCGCGTTATTTGTTGGTCCTGCACAACAACTGCACGCTTGATATCATCTGCACCAATATAACTGGTGACCAGTGTGTAATTGCCAGGCTTCACATCTAAAAATACAAACCGTCCATCGCGCTGGCTCACCGCTTCGCGATTTAATTCAGCGATACGAATTTTTGCACCCTGCAAGGCGATACCGTGTTCAGTGGCTTTAATTTGTCCCTCAATGCGGCCATCTGCCACAGCGCTGCCAGCAAGACTGGACAGCGCCAGCGCGATTGCAGTTTTAATGAGGTTATTATTGTTACCCCTGGTTAACGACCTATATTTTTTCACAGCAAAATTCCCCCCGTTAATTTCTTCAAACACCATCTGACGGCGTCAAACTAGGGGGAATAAATGACACTTCTGTGACGAGCGGGCTTAGCTGCCAACAAATACCATGAGCTGATTTGACTCTTGAGCGCATGCCAGCATTTTTACTTGCAACCTTTACCACTTCATAAAGCTGTCATATTGATCTGTTATCGGTGCAGCACTTTTATCGTTATGGGCTTGCCGCATATGTTGAAACACCACAAATGGAAATTGTTTATTGTCGGCATGGGCGCAAATCTGGCGCTCATCGCCAGCCTTGCGGTTGCCGATTTAAAACCACTGGCAGAGATACATTGGCTGGATGTGCTCAGTGAAGGTGGCGCCGCTGCGCTTGCGCTGGTGTGGCTAGGATTGATTTTGCACAGCCGCCCGGCAGGGCGCGTAACACAATATTTAAGCTTGGGATTAAGTGGAATATTTCTGGCAGGATTTCAGGATTTGCTAGATGAATTTGTCCGTTTTCCCGAGACTGCATTATGGGATCATTGGATAGAGTCAGGTTGCATGCCAACAGGTTTGGTATTGCTCACACTCGGAATTTATCACTGGCATAAAGAACAGCTCAGCATTAATAAACAATTGCGCAAACGTGAACGATTGTTTCGCGAGCATCGCAGTTTTGATTTCACTACCAACTTGAGTGGTGCCGATTATCTGCGCAAGCAGTTAATACAGACACTGCCCGAACATCGTAATGCAACCAGGTCACTGGCATTATTATTTATTGATATCGATAATTTTAGCGCAATCAATCGCCATTACGGCCACCAACAGGGCGATCACTTATTGCAGTCACTGAGTGAACTTGTGCTGTTGAATATTCGTCGCAATGATTTGTTATGCCGCTATGCGGGTGACAGGTTTGCATTGATATTGCCCAATACCGGGCGTGCACTCGCAGAAAATATCGCCAGTGAAATTTCTACTGTGGTGCAACATTTTGCGTACAAACCCCATAGCCAGGATGAACGCATATTTATCTCGGTAAGCATCGGCATTGCACTCACCAGCAGCGATATCTCTACACTCGATTCTGCTGACATCCTGATCGAGCGCGCCAATCTGGCATTGCTGCACGCCAAAGAAAAACGCCACGCTAGCCTGCATCGAGCTGCTTGATGAACACAATGGCCAATTTACCCAGTGAATCCATTATGGACAACTGCTCTCATTACAAGCCGGGCACCTATTTTGAAATCGATACACCTTTTATTCCTGCCCATGAATGGCCACTCGCGCTTATTGATTTGGCGCTCAGCCGCGGAGTGGAAGAACACAAATTATTGCGCGGCACCGGAATTTTTCGCAATGACATATCCAGTGAGAAACTGACCTTATCGCCACAGCAATGTTTTCAGTTAATCCACAATATACAAAAACATATTCACAGCCATGAACTGTGTTTCTTATTG
Organism: Cellvibrio sp.; assembly: GCA_021323495.1. Lineage (GTDB taxonomy): Bacteria > Pseudomonadota > Gammaproteobacteria > Pseudomonadales > Cellvibrionaceae > Cellvibrio. The sequence goes on from JAJQJO010000227.1 coordinate 2,746, forward strand.
GGACATAGATTTTTTTCTGCACTGGACAGTCCAGCCATTGCTGACTTACATAAGGCGGGCAACCTGCAGGAAGCCATTGATATTTTAATCCGGCACCAAACCCGATTCATGCCACTGCTCAATTTGCACAGTAGTTATGAAGCGGACCGCTTGGTTATCTACTGGCAGGATGCTTGTGGTGCAGAATCAACGATACTTTTTTTACTGGAAGTGATGTCCACCGCGCTCAGTTCATTCACACGCTGGCGCAGCGGGGAAAATTTACCTTGGCAATTTTATTTTACCCACAGCAAACCGGTCTATATCGAACAGTACGATGTCCATTTAAACAACCAGGTGCAATTCTCCAGCCAGGCAAATGCAATGGCGATTGCGCGCGACTGTTTGTATATACCCTGGAAAAACGCTGACACCACCCACCTGCTCAACGCACCAGGTACTGGCGCGCCTCATCAACAATCATCACCATTCCGGCAGGGATTTTTGAGTGCTATCTATAATTACCTGCACCAGAATATCCACCACAATCCGAACCTCGAACAAACCGCTGCCGCCTTCGGTATGAGCAGTGCGAGCCTCAAACGGAAACTGAAAAAACATCACAGCCATTTTCAGGAGCAATATGATCTGGTACGCAAAGACCTTGCACTCTACTGGTTAAATCAGGCTGGCTGTAGCAAAGCACAGGTCGCGCAGAAATTGCACTTTTACGATGTAGCCAACTTACGCCGAGCGTTTAAAAAGTGGACGGGAAAATTACCGCAGGTTGTAGAAAAGACATTTTAAAAATGAGTGAGAAATTATTGATCATTTTTATGCTGGAAATATTGATTGGGAGTTACCCCAAAGCTGCGTTTGAACATCGCTGAAAACGCGCTGGGGCTGGCGTAGCCAAGGAAACTGGCAATGCGTGCAATACTCTCGCCGCGGCCCAGGCGGCAGAGTGCTTCAGCGAGCTGGACTTGCTGCACCCACTGGTGATATTTCAATCCGGTTTCTTTGGGGAATAACCGGATGAGCGTGCGTGTGCTTGCCCCCGCCATAGCCGCAAGATCATCAATGGTGTGGCTAATGCCGGGGGAATTCATCACAAATTGGCAGACCGTCTGTAAGCGTCGATCCTGTGGCCAGGGAATTTCTACTGCTTGCGTAGCGGCGCGGTCAATCTCCATCAAAATCAGCGCAGCCAGATGTTCGCCCCGCCCTGGAATGGGATACTCCGCAGGCTCTTGCAGCAACCCCAGAATTAATTCACGCAACAATCCTGACACCGAAATTGCGCGACATTCTTTGCCCAGCGCAAGGGGGATATCGGCACTGACGTAGAGCGTGCGCATTTCCAGATCGCTCATCATAAATGAATGATGCTCAACATTCGGCGGCACCCAGAGTGCGCGGTGTGAGGGAATTGTCCATACACTGTTGGGCGTAATCACTCGCATTACGCCCTCAACCGCATAGAGCAATTGCGCACGTGGATGGGTATGGGAAGGGATCTCGTCGCCATTGGCATAATGCCCACCCCAAGCCACTATCGGGCGCGGTACATGTTGCAATTCCTCCGGACTGCGCTGCTCAACGATACTCATCGCTACCTCTGCGAATATGATTTGTCACTTATTCAATAGTTTATGTCATTTCTGCTTTTTCCGGCGCTTTACACTGTCAGCTTTTCAAATCCCCCAGAGATACCCGCCCTTATGAGCAATATGGAGCCCATTCCCCCAATCCGCACAGCTACCGAATTTGACCCCACCAAAACCATTTTGCCGGTGGTGGGCGCGGTCAGTTTTGTCCATCTGCTCAACGATTTGATCCAGGCAATTTTGCCTTCGATCTATCCCATGCTGAAGACCGATTACGCGTTAAGCTTTACCCAGATAGGGATGATTACCCTCGCCTTCCAGATGACCGCATCGCTGCTGCAACCGGGGATCGGGCTTTATACCGATAAATACCCCAAACCTTATTTATTGCCAACGGGGATGTTGTTTACCTTGTGTGGTTTGGTGATGCTGGCGCTGGCTAAAAATTTTACCTGGCTGCTAATCGCCTCGGCGATGATTGGGTTGGGCTCATCGACATTCCATCCTGAAGCATCGCGTGTTGCGCGCATGGCATCGGGCGGACGCTTTGGTTTTGCCCAATCTTTTTTTCAGGTGGGCGGCAATGCGGGCTCCGCATTTGGTCCACTGTTGGCTGCGGCAATTATTATTCCGCAGGGACAAGGTGCGATTGGCTGGTTCACGCTCTTTGCAATTCTCGGCTTTAGCGTATTGTTTGGTGTAAGTCGCTGGACAATCCGCTCACGCGCATCACTTAAAAGCGGAAAAAAACATCCGCACTTTGCGCACTTGTCGCGCAAGCAAATCACCGGCGCACTTATCGTATTGGCGTTATTGGTATTTTCCAAATATATCTATATGGCCGCCTTTACCAACTATTACACCTTCTATTTGATTGAAAAATTTTCCACCTCGGTCGCCAATGCGCAATTGTTTTTATTTTTGTTTTTAGCGGCGGTTGCGCTGGGTACATTTGCCGGAGGGCCTATTGGCGATAAGGTAGGGCGCAAAGCCGTAATCTGGATTTCCATTCTCGGCGCTGCACCTTTTACCTTGTTATTTCCCTACTGCAATTTATTTTGGACAGCAGTATTGTCGGTCGTGATTGGCCTGGTTTTATCTTCAGCATTTTCAGCGATTGTGGTGCTCGCACAGGAATTAGTGCCCACTAAAATCGGCATGATATCCGGTGTATTCTTTGGCTTGATGTTTGGCATTAGCGGAATAGCGGCGGCGGGCCTGGGTGCGTTAGCGGATGCAACCTCGATTGAAAATATGTTTAATTATTGCGCGTTTCTACCATTATTGGGAATCATCACTATTTTATTGCCCGTTATGAAACATGAATGAGTCACTCCAGAAAAATAAAAAGGAGCACAATGTGCTCCTTTTTTTGATTCTACCGGCAAGGCTATGGCTAGATAGCACGCCCTTTAACCATAGCATCACTTAACGCCGCTTTAGCATATTCATTTGCTTTAGCATGTAATCTCATGAAAATGTTGCGAATAAATTCGCGCGTCAAATCCACGGCTTTTAGCGTTCGCTTCATGCCCAGAATTTCCATGATCTTGCGAATCAAATGCATAACCAAAGACGAAACGTTATCAGACAAATCGATCCCTTTTTGCAAAACATAGGCGAGCTGATCCATTAACGTAAACGAAGTCCCCATCACACCGGAAATCACCCAGGCTGCGCCGTTTAAGCATTTCTTCAAAACATACACCAAAGCCTGATTTAACCACTCCAGGGCGGTAATGGTTAATCCGACCGGCGAGGATGATTTCAACCAAAGGACAATCCCGCTTTCGGTTTTCTTTTCAATATCCAATGCAGCGAGTGCCGCCCAGTTCTTTCCGCTTACCGACTCAATATATTTATCCATACCATGATAGGTTGGGCCAGGAACAAGGCCAGGGGACGGCAAATAATAATCGGTGCCGGAATTAGGTGTATGAATAAAAGGCCAGGTTGGAATGCAAGGCACTATATCTGTCTTATGGTAAGCACGAAAAATGCGTTCTGCACCTATGTTGGTAGTACAACAATCAGCAAATCCCATTAACCCGACGCGCGGACTGCCGAAAGTATAAAGGTAAGGTTTTATTTTGTAAGAAGTACGAATCCAATCCGCGCAAATAGTAGCTAACGCGCCCCCAAGGCTATGCCCGATACAATGAATTTGCGTTATTTTATTCTTGACCAAAGTACCCATAAATTCTTTGAGCTTTGGTTCCATTGTTTTAAAGGTGAGATTAAACCCATCATGTACCGGCTGACCCGATGCGCCACGGGAGACAGTAATATTAAAATTAGTCAACCAATCCGCCAGATATTGCGTACCCCGGAATAGGATAAATGCCTGGCCGGTAAATTTCCCCTTGCCTATCAATGTAAATCCGAAAGCCGTCCTACACTTTATAAACCAGGGACCGCCAGTTTTGGCTTTTAACATAGCATCATCTGAAAAGCCGGCAACGTCCTTAAAGCGGATATTTAGATCCTTTATTGCCTCTTCGATTGATTCATTTTTTGTTAATCCATAGACGCCATCGGCAAGGGACGCCGAAAGTCTTGGTGTAAGCTCAGCCATATAAATCTCCTTTATTTAATTAGTTTTCTACAGTTCATCCCAATTTTCCGGAGCATCGGGTTCTACATCCCAAACACACAAGCTGTGAATAGGCACCCTATCCACAACAATACTTTTTTCTTCGCTATTTAATTCGCAAGTAACTACTAATGGCTTACCCCTTGCTTCAACGTTTTCCTCGGGATTCCTTTTCACCGAACTCCATATTTTGTAATCCTTATGATTGTGGGACACCACAATTTTTTGGGAAGCTACAAACTCCTGAGGTAAAAATTTGGTGATAGTGCGCTCATACATGGCCGTAAATTCAAAATAGCCGCTTTCATTTGT
>JAJQJO010000228.1 GCA_021323495.1 Cellvibrio sp.
GTCGTCGTGGAACATTATGGGAGGGGCGTTACAAAGCGAGTTTGGTTGATGCGGAAAAATATTTGCTGGCCTGTTATCGCTACATTGAATTAAACCCGGTAACGGCGGCGATGGTTGAAAAACCGGAGGAATATCGCTGGAGTAGTTATCACGCTAATGCGATGGGATTCGCTGATCCATTAGTTTCACCCCATGATGTGTATTCTCGCGTGGCTGGTGATGATGCGCTACGCCGATTTTATTATCGCGAATTATTTCAGGTTAGTTTGTCCGAACATGATGTGCATTGTATTCGCAGTTGTCTTACGGCTAATCAGGTATTGGGTGAAGGAAAATTTAAAGATCAGATAGGGGCAGGCTTAAAACGAAAGTTAGGGCATGTACAGCAACCGGCACTCCTCGGAAATTCCAGAAGACCGCTGGACGCTTCACCCATCCCACCCACAATAGCGAGAGCTATAAGCTCGCAAAGCCCCCCATAGCCCACCATTCATTCCAACTTGCGCGCAAAATCCGTACAATGCGCGGCTCGCCGACCCAGTCGCCGTTTGAACTACCTTCCCGCATGAGTTTTGAGTCCATGAAAGAGTTACACGAACGCAAAGATCGCCTTGAATTTAACAAGCTGCAAAAGCGTCTGCGCCGCCTGACCGGCTCGGCGATTGTCGATTACAACATGATCGAAGATGGCGATAAGGTGATGGTTTGCCTGTCCGGCGGGAAGGACTCTTACACCATGCTCGATATATTGATGAGCCTGCAAAAGACCGCGCCTATCTCCTTTGAGCTGGTAGCCGTGAATATGGACCAAAAGCAGCCGGGCTTCCCCGAGCATGTATTGCCGCAATACCTGGAGCAGGTGGGCGTGCATTACCATATCATCGAGCGCGATACCTATAGCATCGTTAAAGAAGTCATCCCGGAAGGCAAAACTACCTGCGGGCTCTGCTCGCGCCTGCGTCGCGGTACGCTCTATGGGTTTGCCGATGAAATCGGTGCGACCAAAATCGCCCTCGGTCATCACCGCGACGATATTATCGAAACCCTGTTTTTGAATATGTTCTTCGGCGGCAAATTAAAAGCCATGCCGCCCAAGCTGTTGGCGGATGACAAACGCAATATCGTGATTCGCCCGCTGAGTTATTGTTCTGAAGAGGACATCGCCCATTTTGCCGAGTTGAAAGGCTTCCCGATCATTCCGTGCAACCTGTGCGGTTCACAGGAAAACTTGCAGCGGCAGGTGGTGAAGGACATGTTGCAGACTTGGGAACAGCAATATCCCGGCCGCACGGAAACCATTTTCTCGGCGATCCGCAATGTGCAGCCATCGCAATTGGCGGATTTGAATTTATTTGATTTTGTTAATCTTCAAACCAACAAAGGCGCTGTCGCTGAAGAGCCTGAGACAGATGCCTGCGGCATAACACCACTGGCAAACCGCACGGACAATGCCGTCCAATATGTGGATGTGCTTGATCTGCATTAATGGATAAACCCGGTTAATACAACAAAGGCTGCAATTGCAGCCTTTGTGGTTTGTGGAATCTGATTGGAAACGCTGGAATCAGGCCACTCGTTTGTTGCAGGTGCCCATCACCAGGCTGCGATAGGTTTGGATAAACTCGTCCGCATTGCGGGCGGTGCCGGTGCCGTTATCAAAGTGATTTGCCCAGAGTTGGGCGATGGCGGGAAGGTCGAGGGGTTTGCTGGTTTCTATTGCGGCGCGGCGGTAGATCATCCAGGCCATGCCGGTGGTGTAAGTCAAATTGGTTATCAGCTCGCCGTGGGGGTCTTTCAGGAACTGTTGCTGGCTGGCTAAACCGCGCTGCTGGGAGGCGAGGTCGGGAAACTGCACTAAGTAGTTATCCCATAACTCTCGATGCTTTTCTGCAGTGATGCGGTACAGTCCCAAGCCTTTGGTTTGGGCGCAGAAACAATGCAATCCTAACAGTGATTCTTGGGCTGCTGTCCCCAGGAGCAGGTTTTCGGCGACTTCTGAATACTCACCCAATCCCTGCAAATAAGGTTTGATAATCCACTCACGTAAATCACTCGCATAAATACCCATAACTAACCTCAATACGCCCCATTTTTGTCAGAACAGCGCCTTAATTTGTCAGTCACTAAATATGTGGCTGGCAAGCTATGCAGTATTTCTGATCCATGTAGCGTCAAATAAACTGTACGTAATTCATACAGCATAAGTTGCGCCAACTTGCTGGAAGCTGAACCACTCAGCTAGGAAATCCTTTGGCTATACTCAGATTTAATAGTAGTACAACTTCAGGAAGGAGTCGGTTATGCGAATTGGTGTTCCGAAAGAAATCAAAACGGGTGAGCACAGGGTTGCATTGACACCCGCTGGCGCTGCTGAATTACATCAGCGGGGGCACAGTGTATTTGTGATGCGCACGGCAGGAGAAAGCGCAGGATTTAACGATGAGCGCTATGTGCATGCCGGTGCAAGATTGGTGGATTCACTCGCGGAGGTCTATGCCAACGCGGAGCTGATAGTGAAAGTCAAAGAGCCGCAAACCGACGAATATGCCTTGCTCACCGAGCGCCATTTGTTATTCACCTATTTACATCTCGCCGCAAATCGTACATTGACCGACGCATTACTTGCATCGGGTGCGTCCTGCATTGCGTACGAAACGCTGACCGATGCCCAGGGGCGTCTGCCATTGCTCGCACCTATGTCGGAAATTGCCGGACGCATGGCGGTGCAGGCAGGGGCGCACCATCTGGAAATGGCGCAGGGCGGTAAAGGTATGTTGTTGGGCGGGATTCCCGGTGTCGCACCCGCAGAAGTGTTGATTCTGGGCGGTGGGGTCGTAGGTGCAAATGCAGCTGCGATGGCCGTCGGTATGGGGGCGCAGGTGCGCATTCTGGATAAATCCATCGCGCGTTTACGCCAGTTGGATGACCATTGGCGCGGTCGTGTGGTGTGTGAATTTGCCACCCAGGAGCGCATAAATATTCTGGCGTTGCAGGCGGATTTGATTATTGGCAGCGTACTCAATGCCGGAGCCAGTGCGCCCAAGGTATTGGACCGTGACCTTATCGCGCAGATGGAAAAGGGCAGTGTATTAGTCGACGTTGCCATCGACCAGGGCGGTTGTTTTGCCACATCAAGGCCGACCACTCACCAGCATCCAACCTATAAGGAGGAGGGCGTTATACATTATTGCGTCGCCAACATTCCCAGTGCGGTTGGACGTACGGCGACCCTTGGGCTTACCAATGCGACCCTGGCCTATATCCTGCGGCTCGCCGATACCGGTTTGGTCGCGTTGCAATCGGATCCCGGTTTTCGTGCGGGATTAAATATTTATCGCGGGCATTTGACCCAGGCAGGTGTCGCCGAATCTTTTGGCCTGACCTATACCGATCCCCAGATACTTTTGCCCGTTGGCTAATTTGCTTATAAAAATACCAATATAGATTTAGGCGACATTGATATTCTTGTTCTATACTCAGGCCAAGTTAAGCGTCGATTGATTGCCGCGCGGCAACATTTGCCCTTTTTAATAACAGGATATAGTCCCCGGAAACCCCAGGTCGATGAGAGACAAAGCGCCTTCCTTTTTTAATGGCATCTCATTCCAGCTTGCCAAAATCGGTATCATTTTGGCGTTTGTGCTGAGTTTTTTATTGAGTTCGGTACAGCTGTACCTCGATTTTTTAAACCAGGAAAAAGAACTTAAAACGCTGATTGACCGCGTTATCCAGGTTGCAACCCCTCCCGCCGTGCGCTCGGTCTCCACGCTTGACGATGAACTTTCGTACGAGGTCGTCAATGGTTTGCTGCGTTATGGTTTTATTTATGAAGTTGTGATTTACGACGATACCGGCAACGTATTAGCCCAGGGCAGTAGCACCCGCCCCGAAGTAAAAACCCGCTGGCTCACCAGCAAAATTACCGAAAACACCCGCGAATATACTGCCAATCTATTGTTGCCCGGTTACAGCGATGGTACATCGGGCAGCATCCGTTTTTCGGTGGATATGGATTTAGCGCTGGAAGGATTTTATAACCGCTCCCGCACTGCATTGATGACCGGTTTGCTGCGCAATATGTTTTTGGTCTTGCTGTTGTTTGTGGTGTTTTATTACACGCTCACTAAACCTTTGGTGCGTTTGTCGCGCGAAATTAACAATATCAATCCGGATCACCCCGGGGTCAATCGCCTCACCCAATTACCAGCGCAGCGCAAAGATGAGCTTGCACAGTTAATCGCCAGCTCTAACCAGCTGCTGGATATAGTGGAACTCTCCCTTGCCAAGCGCCGTGCAGTTGAATTGGCGCTACGTAAAAGCGAAGAACATTTGCGCCAGATTATTGATCATCTGCCGGTCATGATCGGTGCGCGCAATATTGCTGGCTACTATCTGTTTGCCAATAAAGCACTCGCCAGCGAACTCGGTTATACCCCGGAACAAATGCGCAACTTGCACGTGCGCCAGCTGTTAAAAAACTCGGTGTTTGATATAGACACCATGCTGCAAAACGATTACCGCGTAATTCGCGGTAATGAAGAGTTGGATGTGATTGAGGAACGTTTTGTCACTTCCACCGGGAAACAATTGTTTTTGCAGACCCACATAATGCCGCTTGCTTTTTACGATGAAAAAGTGGCTTTGATCGTATCGGTTGATATTACCGAGCGCAAAAACGCCCAAGCCAAAATGGAGTTCATGGCTCACCATGACGCGCTTACCGGTCTGCCGAACCGCTTGCAATTAGTGGAGCGGCTTGAGCATGAATTGCGCCGCGCAGAGCGCCATGGTTATTTCGGTGCAGTCTTGTTTATCGATCTCGATCAATTCAAAACCATTAACGATTCGCTTGGCCATCCGGTTGGTGATCGTGTATTGGAAGTCGTCGCTACACGCTTGCAGCAATCGGTGCGCGAAGAAGATTTGGTTGCGCGGTTGAGTGGTGATGAATTTGTGGTAGTACTCACCGTGCTCGACCAAAACATTGAAACTGCGGCATTACGTGCTGCTGAAATCAGCGAAAAAATCCGCTCCATTATTTCCCAACCCTATATGTACGACAGTATGGAATTGCGCGTGACTTGCAGCGTGGGGGTAGTGGTTTATCCGGATAAAAATAATTCTGTGCATGAATTGCTACGTTACGCCGATACCGCTATGTACCAGGTGAAAGAAAAAGGACGCGATTCCATTGAATTTTTTAACGAAGAAATGGCCGATAAAGTCAGCCGTCAATTGACTATGGAGGGCGATTTACACCGCGCCCTGGACGAATCGCAATTCGAACTTTATTACCAGCCTAAAATAGATATCCAGTCGGGCCGTGTCGTTGGTGCCGAGGCATTATTGCGCTGGAACCACCCCACCAAGGGCATGGTGTCACCAGTCGATTTTATCCCGGTATTGGAAACTTCCGGCATGATTATCGATGTTGGCCAGTGGGTGTTGGAAGCGGCTTGTAAAACGCTGGTGCAATGGGACCAGTCCAGGTTGTGGAAGCCGGGTATGCGGATGAGTATTAACATCAGCCCGCGCCAATTCCGTCGCGCGGCCTTTGTCGATGACGTGATCGCGACCCTGGAAAAATATCCCATTCCGGAAGCATCGCTGGATATGGAAATCACCGAAGGTATTGTGATCCAGCGTGTTGATGATGCGATTATCACCATGACGACGCTGAGTGAGCGCGGCATCAGCTTCTCGCTCGACGATTTTGGTACGGGTTATTCTTCCATTAGTTATCTTAAACGTTTGCCAGTAAGCACCTTAAAAATCGACAAGGGTTTTGTGCGTGATATTATCGACGACCGCAACGACCGCGTATTGGTCGAAACTATTATTACCATGGGTCGATTGCTTGATATGGAGTTGGTTGCAGAGGGCGTAGAAGAGCCTGAACAATTAGCGATCCTGAAATCCTTCGGTTGCAATTATTATCAGGGGTATTTATCAAGCCAGGCGGTACCCTTGGAAGAATTTGAAATCATTTTACGCAACGATGAGCAACTCGATGGCTAGCGTTTATCATTTTTAAAATAATCGCCCCAGCAAATAAGGTACTGCCGTTTCTACGCGCATAATGCGCTCCCCTAAATGCACCGCTTCAAAGCCACATTTCTCCAGCAAATCGATCTCGTAAGTAATAAATCCGCCTTCAGGCCCTACTGCCAATGAGAGGGCATAATCAATCTGGCTTGGGCAAGCCAAGGCTGTGTAAGGGTGCGCGACCAAGGCGCGGGTGTTTGCAATAATTGCTGGCAATTCATCTTCTACAAACGGCTTGAAGCGCTTATGTAAATGCACATGTGGCAAGTGTGTATCACAACCTTGCTCCAGTCCCAGGATCAACTGCTCGTGAATGGCCTGGGTTTCCAAAAAGGGCGTTTGCCAATAACTTTTTTCAACACGATAGGAATTGATCAAATGCAATTCCTTAACACCGAGCGTGGCAAT
>JAJQJO010000229.1 GCA_021323495.1 Cellvibrio sp.
CAATTTCAAAAGCAACTCGCCGCGCGCAAATATCAAGGTTTTGCATTGCAAAACTATGTAATGGAAGGGCTTGATCACACCGCAGTAAAGGGGGATGGTTATGCGCGCGGATTAATCTGGGTCTGGAAAACCCAAAAGCCGGCCGGCCCCAGTGGTTTGGAGCGGGACATGACGGCCGCAAGATAAGCCAGATCGCCCTGCAGCTAAACACTACCAAGGGCAGGTTGTGTTTAGTCAATTTTCATTGGCTCTCCCTGCCTTAGATCAATTCTTCATTTCTTACTTCCAATAGTTGTTTTTACGATATTAAAAGCGACAAAGGTTCGCTGTATCTCGCGAAAAATCCTTTTCAATCAGTAGCTTGCTATCTAACCGATTAAATTTGATTTATTACATGTAATATTTGCTTTGTTACATGTAATAAATTAATGTGGCGCCATGCAGAAAAAATCATCAGCACATTATCAGCGTGAATATCGCAATCGTTTGCGGGAGCAGGGCCTCGTTAAGAAAGAGGTCTGGATCCTCCCGGAAAACGCGCGTCGCCTCGCGCTTGTTGAATTGGAGTTGCGGATTGCTGCAAAAAAGGTTGTTTCCAGTGGGTTATTGCCAGCTAAAGGAGAAAGTCGAATGACAGATGTTGTTAACCGTTGGACCACCGCGAGCCTCTACGATGCATTAGGCAAGGCGGACATGTTCACTGCTACGCGCGCAGACCTGGAATTAATCGAGGGCGTGTCACCCGCATTGCATATCGTGATGTATGAGTACGGTGACCTGCCGCTTTTTTTGACCGTATCCGGTGAGCAAATCGTCGTAGAAGCCATGTTGTGGTCGGTATCGGAGGTAAATAATCCCTCATTGTTTAACGAGACGGTATTGCGTACCCACAAGTACTTTCCGCTCTCCAATATCAGTCTCGACAAAATGGATGGCGATGATTGCTATCACATGTTTGGTGCGCTGAGTTCTGCCTCGAGCTTGCATGACGTGATTCTGGAAATTGAGATGCTTGCGTCAAACGTGATCCAGGCGACTGAAGCCTACAGTGAATTTTTAATTAGCTAACGGGTGCTGGAATAGGCAGCCCCGCAACCAACAAAGGTAAATCGCTATGAATATCTGGGCAAAAATGATTACTGCCTTGCGCGGTGGTGTAAATGAAGCGGGTGAGGCAGTAGTGGATAGTCAAGCACTGCGTATCCTTGATCAAGAGGTGCGCGATGCCGGGGAAGAATTGAAGCGATCAAAAGACAGCCTTGCTGAAATCATGGCCCGTCAAAAGCTTGCCGAGGAAAAATGCAAGCAATTGCAAAAGTCGATTGATGAGCATGAAGGCTACGTTGTAAAAGCGCTCGAAAAAGGCGACGAAAAACTTGCGCATGAAGTTGCCGAGCATATAGCCGGTTTTGAAAACACTCTTGCGATGGAGCAGGAGTCAGCACAAAACTTTGCGCAAAGTGTCGATAAATTGCGCGCAGCCATTAATGTTGCTGAAAAAAATATCAAGCGTTTGAAGCAGCAGGTGGACACCGTTAAAGCAACTGAAAATGTGCTTAAAGCGCAAGTCGCCGTTGCCGAGCGCCACAGTGGTTCTGATTCAAAAATGCGCACGGCGATGGAATCCCTGGAGCGCATTAAAGAGCGTCAAGCGTTAAAAGACGCGCAAATCAAAGCTGCAGGTGAGATGGCGCAAACCACCGGTGACGATTCGTTGAAATCAAAGCTGGAAGCGGCGGGTATCGGAACCAATGGCTCGTCAGCAGATGATATTCTGGCGCGTATAAAAAATAAAAAATCCGCTGAATAAGACCCGGCGGTTACCTGAACACCACTAGCCCGAGCGACCAGGATGAATGATTTTCTATTAACGATTTTCAATTTCCCGACGGTGATATTTACCGTGTTGTTGGGGATTTCAATCCTCTATTGGATTTGTGCATCCTTTGGGTTGTTTGAAGTTGATGTATTGGATGTAGATCTATCGCATCTGGATGGGCACATGAGCCTGAATTCCCATAGTGATCATTCATTTGGGGAATCGTTCGCGGGTTTGTTGATGCGGCTGGGATTGAATGGTGTGCCGGTGACGATAGTGATTTCGCTTATCGCATTGTTTGGTTGGTTGTTGAGCTATTACGTCAGTTATTTTTTTCTCGCTCTGTTTGGGCACGGCTGGCTGCGTTTTATTGTGGGCGTGCCTATTCTTCTGGCAGCGTTTTATATCGCCGTAATAATTACGGCGCAAATTATCAAGCCATTGCGCAAGCTATTTGCCAAAACGGAACAAAATATCCAGAAGAAAGTCCTGGGGCAAACCGCAACAGTTCGTTCATCGCGGGTTGATAGTAATTTTGGTGAAGCCAATCTGGACGATGGCGGTGCAGGGCTGATATTGAAAGTGCGCGCGACCGGCGAGCAAGTGTTTGCGCGCGGCGATCGGGTAGTATTATTGGAATATATTGCTAATACCAATGTGTACCGGGTGGTATCGGAAGCGGAATTTTTGGGTCGCACCAACGAATAAATTTTAAAAATCAACAGGGTTAAAAGGAGCAAATAGAATGTTCGAAACTGCAATGGCTACACCTGTACTCACTGTCATTGGTGTTGTGTTTATATTTTTACTGGGCTTGGCCGGGTTGTTTAAAGCGTTCTATCACAAGGTTGCCCAAGGCACGGCACTTATTGTCAATGATATGAGTTCTACTCCCAAGGTGCATTTTACCGGTGCATTGGTATATCCCATCATCCATAAAAAAGAATTGATGAGTATCTCGCTCATCACTATGGATGTAGACCGCCGTGGGCGCGACGGGCTGATCTGTAAAGATAATATGCGAGCCGACATTACTGTGGCTTTTTATTTGCGCGTAAATGAAACACCGGAAGATGTCCTGCGGGTGGCAAAAGCTATCGGTGCCGAGCGCGCATCGGACCGCGAGGCAATCGACTTGCTGTTTGCTGCGAAGTTTTCAGAAGCGTTAAAAACAGTTGGCAAACAAATTGAATTTATCCAGCTGTTTGAAAATCGCCTTGAATTCCGCGAAAAAATTATCCAGGTGATTGGTGATGACCTCAATGGTTACGTGCTGGAAGACGTTGCCATTGACTACATCGAGCAAACGCCAAAGTCATCGCTTGATCCCAATAATATCCTTGATGCCGAAGGTATTAAAAAGATTACTGAATTGACGGCTGCACAAAATGTCCGCACCAATATTCTGGAGCGCGATGAAGAGCTGGCAATCAAAAAGAAAAACGTAGAAACCACCGAAGCGATGTTAGCGCTGGAGCGCCAACAAGCTGATGCTGAAGCGCGGCAAAAACGCGAAATTGCGACTATTCAGGCGCGCGAAGAAGCAGAAACCAAAAAAATCCAGGAAGAAGAGCGTCGTAAATACGAGCAGACCGCAATTCAGGTGGCCCAGGATCTGGCGGTGCAAACCGAAAACCAGCAGCGTGAAATTGAAGTGGCTGCACAAAACCGTCTACGCGCAGTGGCCATCGAAGAAGAAAAAGTCACCCGCGCCCGCGATTTGGAAATTGTCTCCCGCAAGCGCGAGGTAGAGTTGCAAACAATCGAGGCAGACAAAGCCATCGAAGTGCAGAAGAAAGAAATTGCCAATGTGATTCGCGAGCGTGTGGTAGTGGATAAAACGGTCGCTATCGAAGAAGAGCGTATTAAAGAAGTGCGCGAAGTCTCTGATGCAGATCGTAAAAAACAAGTGCAAGTATTGGCCGCTGAAGCAACCGCTGAAGAAGTGAAAGTGAAGCAAGTGAAGGCGGCGGAGGCAGAGGAACTGTCAGCCAAACACAAGGCGTCGGAAATTATGACCCTGGCACAAGCCAAGCTGGATGCATCTTCCAAAGAAGCCGAGGCGATGAAGAAGCTGGCCGAAGGTATTCAGGCAGAGCGTGCAGCACCAGGCCTTGCCGATGCAAAAGTGCAGGAAGCCAAAGCGGGTGCTTTGGAAAAAGAAGGTATCGCAGAAGCCAGTGTGATTCGTGCAAAAGGCGCCGCACATGCCGATGCAGGCAAAGCGGAGGCCGAAGTGATCACCGCGAAAGGTTCTGCCGAAGCGGAGGTAATTGCCACCAAGGGAACCTCTGAAGCAGGTGCGAAAAAAGAAATTGGTTTGGCCAGTGCAGATGTGACTCGCGAACAATTCAAAGCGGAAGCGGACGGTTTGGTAGAGAAATTTGAAGCCATGAATGCCATGAGCGATAAAGCGCGCGAGCATGAAGAGTTCCGTATGGGTCTGGAAACCGCATTGAAAGAAACCTTGGCCGGCATCGCGGCAGGCAAAGAAATTGCCAAAGAAAATGCAGAAATTCTGGCGATTGCTTTGCAAAAAGCGCATATCGATATTGTTGGTGGGGAGGCGCAATTCTTCGATAACTTCGCCAAGTCGCTCTCGATTGGTAAAGCCATTGATGGTCTTGCGAGCAAAAGCGGGGTAATTCAAGCGGTGTTGGAACGCTTCGTTAATAAGCCGCCCGCAGTGGAAAAAGTGGATAAAGCGGAAGTGGTTGAAGTAGTGCATAGCTAAACCACTCGTAGTACTTAAATCTCGCGGCGCCATTACTGGCGCCGCAAAGAATTTTGTTGCTGAACTAAAAAGGAAACCCGTATGGTGCAGCAAAACGATGCCGCTTCATCTGCTGTAAACAATAACCAACCAGGTAATGCCCAGGTCGGAACAGCTCTGGTAGATAACGCCGTTGCAGAGGGCGGCGCTTACGACATTATTCGCAAGCGTTTGTTGGATCAAGGACAAACCCTGAATGCAAAGGTGCGTGAATTAAATGAGGCGCGCCTCGCTGAATTTGGTAGTTCGGCGATGAATGTTATCGCGCGCGTCAGGGTGCGCACCGAAAATAATTGCATTCCACGCGATATTGTCCAGGTGGGCGACCATCTGCTTTTTGGTTACAACGTTTTTATTGGTTTAAAAAAAGAAACCCGGGTTGAGGATGTATTCTCCCTGTTTGACCGAAAAGCCACCGATGCTGGCATCGAACTGGAGCCAATAAGCCTTGCGGGAACATTTTTAGCGGAACAAAGCTTTATCAATGATTTTGATGAACTTTATCGCTATTACAAAAACACCCGTATTGTTGCGCTTACCGTCAATAACGGAAAATTGCTGGCCGGTTTCCAGATTGGCGAGCGCCTGGACGATATTCGTGTGTTCCGCTGGTCGGTCTCACCCGACGGAAAAACCATTACCTATATTGATAACCGTGGTGAGCGCGATATCCAATTGCCACCACCCTTTGATTTTGAGTGGCTACCGGTTACCCGTGAAAATGCGGTGCATGGCCGCCATCCCCATTTAAACATCCTGGATAAAATTTTTGTTGAGGCCGTGAATGGCGACCTCACCATTAAAATTGAAAACAACACTGAAGATGGTTTGGGCGTTTATCGCGAAGAAGTGGAAGATAAAACCCAATCCCTTGATGACGCCAGCATTTTTTATGCGGCCGTTGGCAGTTTGATTTTATTAAAAATTCGTCCCTACCGCGAAGACATCTGGCGTCACCTGATTTTTAACACCTTGACCCAGGAAGTGCTGCGTATCGACAAGATCGGGCAGTCGTGCGTGCAACTGCCGGAAAACCACGGAATTATTTTCCCCGGCGGTTATTACCTCAACACCGGTGAATACAAAACCTTTGAAGAAAACAGTGATGGTTTCCGCTTTAAACGGATGATTCGTTCACCTAATGGTGAAGATGTACTCTTTGTTTTTTATGAGCCGGTCGCAGGTGTGGTCGCATTGCTGGCTTACAATCTCATTGAAAAAAAGCTGCAAAACCCGATCTATGGTAGCGGTTATGCCATGGCTGATAATGGCGATATTGTTATCTTCTCCGCTGAATCAGAACCGACCCGGGTTCACCCCATGCAAATATGGGAGACACCCTACGTCAGTGTTGAATTTGCAAGCAAAGCGCCCGCGCGGCAAAATTTCTATGGCCGTATCGGCAACAATGAACTGGTGCGGGGAATCTCCGATTTTTACAGCATTTCGCGCATCATTAATAACCAATCGGTCAGTGTCCGTTTGTATGAAGAGCTGAGCCAATCGGCCAAAAAAGTATTCGATAATTATTACTGGCTGAACGAAAACGAGACCCAAACCATTGCTGCCGTATTGAAGGAAATTTCTGCGACGGCAGAATTGGTTATCGATGAATTTGAAAAAGTAGAATCTATTCGCCAGCAGTCTGCCAAGGCGATGCTCGAGGCTGAGCAAACGCAAGAATTGATCCTGCAATCACTGCGCCCCGACAATTGGGAATCAGCGGAGGATTATGTCAGCGCACTTAGCCGCGTACGCAAACAGCGCGGCCATTTAGCGACTATAAAAGAATTGCGCTACATAGATCAGGCGCGCATTGCCCAGCTTGATCAACAGCTAATGGATGCCAAC
>JAJQJO010000230.1 GCA_021323495.1 Cellvibrio sp.
ATTGCTTGCGAAATAGCATAAAAATGAAATGATGAGTTTGTTCTTCATATGCAACCTTGCTTGAATTATATTGAAAGTTAATTGATACCTGACATTGTCCCAAGAAGTATAAGCATGTGGGCAAAATATAACCAATTCAATTAAAAAAAGAATTACGGAATATTACAGTGGTATAAGCTCCACCGAAAAAGCTAAATGAACCAAAATAATGCACTGGATGAGGTTGCCATGTCCGTCGAATTCTCCCTGCTTGAGCTCGCCTCGGTGCGAATCAATGAAACTCCTTGTGATAGCTTTACGCACGCGGTGGCTTATGCCAAAGCGGCGGACGCGTTGGGGTTTAAGCGGTTTTGGTTGGCGGAGCACCACAATATGCAGGGCATCGCCAGTTCGGCGACCGCGGTATTGATTGGGCATATTGCCGGCAATACCCGACAATTGCGTGTGGGATCGGGTGGGATAATGTTGCCCAACCATTCCCCATTAGTTGTGGCTGAACAATTTGGCACCCTTGCATCGATTTATGGCGACCGCATCGATTTGGGTTTGGGGCGCGCGCCAGGGACTGACCCGGTGACCAGTCGCGCGCTTAAACGCGATGATCAAGCAGCGGAAAATTTTGCACAAGAAGTGCAGGTCATCCAACAATTATTGCAGCCGAGCGCGCCACAACAGCGTTTGCGTGCGGTGCCGGGGGAGGGTACGCAAGTACCTGTGTGGATATTGGGTTCGAGCCTTTATAGCGCCGGGTTGGCTGCACAACTGGGGCTGCCGTATTCGTTTGCCGGGCACTTTGCGCCCGCCTATATGCGCGCCGCACTCAAACGTTATCGCGCTGAATTCCGCCCATCGGCGCATTTGGATAAACCTTATTTTATTCTGGGTTTGCCCGTGATTTGGGGCGAGACGGAAGTGCAGGCGATCTTTAATGCGTCCACGGGCTTCCAGCGAATTGTAGCGTTGTTTCGCGGTGAACCCATGTGGCTTCGCCCTCCAATGGATATTGCACACCTGGACTGGTCTGCGAGCGAAAAACAAAATGTGGAGGAGTTTTTAGCCTTGGCACAAATCGGTGATGAGTTACAGATCCTGGACGGTTTGCAACAATTGCGCGATGAACTCGCTATCGATGAATTTATGTTTACGATTGATGTGTTTGATAGGGATTTGCGTATCGAGACTTTATCAACATTGGCGCGTATTAAAAATCATCTTCGTTAATAAAGGATTGATCCGGATTTGGTCCCGTAATCCGGATCAATTTTTGCGCGTGACAAATCATGTTTATCGGGGGTAGCTCAACACAATATTCACCCGGCGATTTTGTTGTTTTCCTTCTTCGGTGGTGTTTTACGCAACGCGACGGGTTTTACCAAAACCTTCCGAGGTCAAACGTGAGCGGTCGATACCGAATTTTTCTACCAGATAATCTGCTACATTCGCCGCGCGACGTTCTGATATCTCTTGCGCTTTAGCGGTCGATGTCAGGTCTGCTGCATGGCCTTCCACATGGGCGGTTACATTTGGATTATCGCGCAAATAATTCGCTGCCTTTTCCAGGTCTGCATGGTACCGCTCATTCACTTCCGCGCTGTTCGCATCAAATTCCACCAATGCCGCAACAGTGACGCGGGCTTCTGGCAGGGATAAACCGGCAGCATCTTTCACACAATCGATAGTGGTAAGCACACGGCGGTTTGCGCGTTTGCCGTCTTCAGTATCGTTGGTTGATACAGGCTCCACTTCTCCGCGTGCAACGGTAGATAAGCGCGATGCATCAACCTGTTGGCCGACAAGATATTGCAATACACTGTCAGCGCGATTTTGTGAGAGTTGCATATTTGATTGGTCACTACCGACGTTATCGGTGTGGCCTTCAATGACCGCCTTCGTATTTGGATAGCGCTGCAAAAATTCACTGGCCGCATTCAAGCGCTCGGATTCCGAGCGTGGGATTTCAGCGCGGTTAATTTCAAAATGGATATCCAATTTACTGCAGTAATCTTGCTGCGCAACAACCGGTTGCTCCTCTTTTGGAGGTGCGGCGCGGTCACCAAAACGATAAACCAAACCGACCGAATATAAATTTACGCTGCCGTGGTCGCTGAGCATATCTTCAATGCGGTAGCGTTCGGCTTCGACCCGTGCAGATAAGCGCTCAGTAAATGCATACTCCAGGCCCGCACCAAATTTGTATCCGGTATCGCTTTCGTCGCGTGAAAGCGATGCCGCTAAACTTTCCGTTCCAATATAATTTTCTTCAGTATCGTAATGAAAAGCACCTACACGACCAAATGCAGACAAACGTTGTGTCAGTGGCCAGATGCTCACCAGGTCGAGGTTATAGCCTTTATAGCTGGTATCACCGGTCAATGTGCCGGTATCGGGAGCGCGGGCGACTTTCACACCAAAATCACCGAGGTCGGCATAACCGAGTTCAAGTGCAACGTGTTCACTGAATTGGTAACCGACGAAAAATTTATAACCGCGATCAGAATCTTCGTCTTCAAGGTGGGTCAGGCCGCCGCCGATAATACTGTTGGCGATTTCACCATCATCAATGCTCTCCACTGTACGGCCATAATTCCCACCGATATACCAATGGTCAGGTTCGGCGCGGAAATTGAAACCACCGGTTGCATCCTCATCATTTTGGGAAAATGCCAATGGGCTGGTAAACGCTACTGTCAATCCAATCACTTTGGCAAGCATGTTATAGCGCGATGTGGTAACGGTTGCTGGTGTTTTTTTGTCGGATGAAGCCGTGCGCGTAGTGAAGAGTTCTTGTTTCATGTATTCCTCCAGGAACATTCTGCAGACATATCGCAGTAGGGACTCATGCTTCTCCCGGCTGCAAGCCAGGAAAATTTCCCGAAAAGTATGGCGGGGTGCACATAGAGGTTCGGTGCGCTGACAAACATAAGAAGACTTCATGTCACAGTAATAAATAAATTATTGTTGTACCGAGGTGAATGTAGTGCGGGTTCTTTCACATGACAGGTTCGGTCGCATACTGCGTTTAATTCAGATAAGGGGCTTAATCAAATAAATTTTTTAAACGGTTTATTTATCTGGCCGCGAATGAGTTGAGCTATTGGTTTCTCACCGCGGATACCTGGTTACGCTGAAAACTCAAAATAAAGTGGAGCACAATAATTCCCATAATAGAAAAGAATGCAAAGTCATTATTTCTTGTAGGCCACTACAAACCGGACATTATTTGCTTTCGCATGTGCATGTGATTGAAGACCGGCAATAATTTCTGCGCAAATTTCGGCGTATTGGTTGGGAAATGTATTGAGGAGCATTACCAGCCTTTCGCAGCGCGCGTTCCAGTTGCGCAATACTTGCGGGCTGGCTGCACCATCAAAATTCAATTCGGCATCGGTCACATTATTATCGGTATGGATAATCCTGAATCCTGCCTGCCGCAATAGGGTTTCGATTTTTGAGCCGAAATCAAAATCGTATACGCCTGATTTACCGGATTCCTGTTCATATGCTTTGACGCGCTCATAATGCTTGCTATCAGGCAACATATTGCCGGAGATAAAACAGGAGACATCGACCAGTGCAATCCAACCGCCCGGTTGGAGAAATCCATATAAATGGTTGATAAATTCAACAGGATTCTTCAGGTAGGAGAGCGAGAAGCTCCCCCATATTCCGGTTACGGGCGCAAGCGATGGGCAGTCTATCCGGGTGAGGTGGCGCATTTTTCAACGTGCTATACTTTGGTCACGGAAATAGGAAGACAGGATCGTCTATACAAACCCCCGGTAATGAACTTATCAGGCCAAAGGTCAACTATGAACACATCCTCGCTATTTCAGGCTATTGCTGCCTTGGTCAGGACAATTCCTGCCAGTCTGTTATTCGGGGCGGGCCTCTGGGCCAGCTCCTTATCTGCCCAAACATTGATTAAAGTCAATGAGGCGACTGATGGCAATGGTCGCTACGCCATTCAAATGGTGCATCTGGCTTTAAGTAAAATCGACACCCAATACAAGCTGCAAATCGACAGTTCGACGGTAACCCAGGCGCGTAACATCGACGATGTGGCGACGGGACGGATGGATTTGCTGTGGGCCGCCACGAACCAGGATATGGAAGACAAGCTGCTGCCAATCCGTATCCCGCTGTACAAAGGGTTGTTAGGGCACCGGATTTTTATTATCAACCCGGCTACCCAGGCCAAATTTGACCGGGTGAAAACCTTTGATGATTTGAAATCCTTTACCTTTGGCCAAGGGACCACTTGGGCCGACTCGGACATCCTTGCCAGTAATGGACTGAAGGTGGTGCGCGCCAACAAATACCAAAGCCTGTTCCATATGGTTGATGGCGGCCGGTTTGATGCCTTCCCGCGCGGTGTGCAGGAGCCATGGCAAGAGCTGGAAACCAATTCCAATCTGCCCCTGGCGGTAGAGAAACGCATCATGCTGGTTTATCGCATGCCGTTTTATTTGTTTACCGGAAAGAAAAACACCAAATTGGCTGCCGACCTTGAGTTGGGTTTGAATCGCGCTATCGCGGATGGCAGTTTTGACCGGATTTTTTTCAGCGACCCGATGGTGAAAGCCGTGCTGGAAAAGGCTCATTTGGAGGAGCGCCTGGTGTTTAATTTGCAAAATCCAACCCTGCCCAAAGAGACTCCGGTTGGTCGCCCCGAGTTGTGGCTGGATATAAATGAGTTACGCCAGCCAACTGCGCCTACACAATCCTCGGCTCCGGCGGCCGCAAACTAAAGAGGTTTGCCAGGAACTCTGTCAAGGATTCCTGGCAAAGGTGGTTTCCAGCATTGCGGCATTAATGTCTTCGACCCTGGTGCAGCCCGAGAGCGCCATAGCGACGCGCATCTCCTTGGCAAAAATATCAATAACCTCTTTCACACCGCGTTTTTGGCGCGCCGCCAGGGCATAAACCCAGGGGCGGCCGATCATCACCATTTTGGCGCCGAGCGCCATGGCACGTACTATATCCAACCCCGAGCGCACACCCGAATCAAGGATCAGGCTCAAGTCATCACCCACGGCATCGGCAATGCGTGGCAGGGCTTTAATCGATGAAAGCGCACCGTCCAACTGGCGGCCGCCGTGGTTGGAGACGATCACTCCGTCGCAGCCGATCGTAGCGGCTTGTTTGGCGTCCTCGGCATCCAGGATTCCTTTAATGATGAAGTGGCCATCCCATTCTGCGCGGATGCGCTCAATATCGGCCCAGGTAACGGTAGGGTCAAAATTCGCCCCAAGCCAGGCCCAAAAATCGTCAATACCGGCTTTTTCACCCAGCACGGGCACAATATTGCCCAGGCAGTGCGGACGCCCAAACAAGCCGACATCCCACGCCCAGCGAGGGCGGGTAAGTACCTGGCCGATGCGGGTAAGTTTGCGTTGCAACAGGCTGCCGCCCGATAAACCCGAGCGCATATCGCGGTAACGGGTGGCAGGCACGGGCATATCGACGGTAAATAAAAGCGTGTCAGTGCCTGCCGCCCTGGCGCGGGCGAGCATTTCACGCAGGAAGCCCCGGTCGCGGATCATGTACAACTGGAACCAGACGGGATTGTTGACTCCCGCGCGCACTTCATCAATCGAGCAGGCGGATACGGTCGACAGGCAAAAAGGGATACCAGCTTCTTCCGCCGCCTGCGCGGCTTGTACTTCGCCGCGCCGCGCGTTCAGCCCGGCGATACCTACTGGCGATAGGCCCAGCGGCAGTGAATAGGTATGGCCGAACAGTTTGGTCGCGGTGGAAACGCTGGAAATATCGCGCAATACCCGCTGGCGCAGCGCGATTTGTTGCATGTCGAGGTGGTTATTGCGCAGGGTTGTCTCGCTAAAGGCGCCACCGTCGATATACTCAAATAAGAAGTGCGGCAGGCGTTTGCGGGCGAGGGTGCGGTAATCGTCGATGTTGGCCAGGATCATGGGGTTGGGCTCGCATAAAAATTGTTATAGTTGCTATGACTCTATGCTAGCATCTTTTATGTATAAATCGTCTTTCACACGTAAAGCTATTTCCGTTACAAAGGGGATTACGCAGGAGGCCATAAAGAAGGTTCGTACGCTGATAAAAATGCCCGGCTGTTAACGGGCACTCTCCATCCTAATAATGACAATGTGGTAGCGGCTGACGCGGTGGATATCGCGGGCGCGCCCAGTGGAGCCTTAATGAATAATAACGATAAACCAGCAAACCTGTTGTTGCCGCTGATCCTGATTATCAGCCTGTTCTTTTTATGGGGGATGGCAAACAACCTCAACGATATCCTGATTACCCAGTTCAAAAAGGTTTTTACCCTATCGGATTTCAAAGCCGGTTTGGTGCAATCTGCCTTTTATACCGGTTATTTTGTTTTTTCGATCCCCGCTGCCCTCTGGATGAAACGCTTTGGCTATAAAGCTGCTGTGGTATTTGGCCTGCTGCTCTATGCGACCGG
>JAJQJO010000231.1 GCA_021323495.1 Cellvibrio sp.
GCCTGCGCCATACCACACTTTTCAAACCCCGCCGCTGGTGAAATGAAAGTAAATCTATTGATGGATTGACGGGAGCAAACATGGCATCGCACAAGTTGTTAATAAGTAAACTGGTGTTGATTTGTATTGCCATGTTTGGTTTTGGTTTTGCGTTAGTGCCGCTATACGATGTGTTTTGTCGGTTTACCGGGATAAATGGCAAAACAGAAAACACAGCCGCTCCAGCATCAAGGCGAATTGATGGTAGTCGCGAAATCAGGGTGGAATTTTTGGCTAATAGCGATGCAAGTATTCCCTGGAGCTTCGCACCGGAGATAGCTCGGCTTATTGTGCATCCTGGCGAAGTAAAAGTGGTGAATTTTTTGGCGGAAAACCTGAGTGCAGACGCAACGATTGGCAGGGCAGTACCCTCTGTATCACCCGGTGAAGCTGCGCGCTATTTTAAAAAAATTGAATGTTTTTGTTTTGTAGAGCAGCCACTGGATGCGCATCAAGGCAAGGCAATGCCGGTGCAGTTTTATATAGATCCTGATCTGCCGAAACATTTTACGACTATCACTTTGTCTTATCGTTTGTATAAGAGTACACCGCGAACTGTGAACCGATAACTATCGCAACCAGAGTATTAATCTGTGCTAGTGGAGGAATTATCATGGGTGCCGTCCATCAAAAATATTATGTCCCGCATCAAAGTAGCTGGCCGATCGTGGGTGCTGTATCACTTTTTTTAATGGGTTATGGTGCGGCGCTCTGGGTTAACGCATTAGCAAAAGATCAGCACGGCGTTGGAATCTTTCTGATCATTGCCGGATTTGCGTTGCTGTTTTATATGTTGTTTGGTTGGTTCAGCAATATTATCGATGAATCCATGAGCGGGCTTTACAGTTCGCAAATGGATCGCTCATTTCGCCAGGGGATGAGTTGGTTTATTTTCTCTGAGGTAATGTTTTTCATGGCATTTTTTGGCGCGCTTTTTTATGCGCGTATGATTGCGGTGCCTTGGCTGGATGGAGCAGCTAATAATGTGATGACAGCAGAAGTTCTCTGGCCGAACTTTGAAGCGATTTGGCCATTGACCATTACGCCAGGCGGGCAAGAAACCAAGGCAATGCCTTGGGCGGGAATTCCGCTGTACAACACCTTGATTTTGCTCGCCTCATCCGTGACCCTACAATTTGCGCATATGGGTATAGAGCAGAATAAACACACCCAGCTGGGTTTTTTTCTATTACTCACAATTATACTTGGCGCAATATTTTTATTTTTGCAAGGTCACGAGTATGTGCACGCCTATCAGGAGTTAGGGTTGCGCCTCGACTCGGGGGTTTATGGTAATACTTTCTTTTTGTTGACCGGCTTTCACGGTTTGCACGTAACGCTTGGGGCAATTTTTTTAACCGTTATCTTCTTGCGCATTTTAATCAAAGGCCACTTTACTCCGGAGCGCCATTTTGGCTTCCAGGCTGCGGCCTGGTATTGGCATTTTGTTGACGTGGTTTGGTTAAACCTGTTTGTATTTGTATACGTGCTTTAGCGTTATCGATGACCTAATAAGGGCGGGGATGAGGCGTAATAACACCGGTCAACAACAATATGATCAGAAGTAGAATGACCGCGGCAGAGAAAATTAAACGTCGCCCTAAAAATTTTGACATCTTGGGTGCTGCTTCGTCATTTTTTAGCATCACAATGAGTGCCTGAAATAAACTGAAGACGACCACTAACAGTAACAATACCAGAATTATTTTAATCCACATGGAAGCACCTCGCAGGAGTGAGTGTATGACCATTATAGCGTTCAATCGCTATTGGATAGTTCGTTGGCCGTGGGTATTGGTTAATGTCCTGGCAATCTCATTGCTGTTGGGGTTGTCGTTTTGGCAGTGGCAGCGCGCCACGGAAAAAACCAAAACACTGGCGCGTATAGCTGATTGGCAGCAACAAGGTGCCGTAGATCTTACCCGTTTATTGGCAATCGAAACCAATAATCGCGATGGATTGCCGGTGAATTTCGATGGCCGTTGGTTAGCACCCAGGGTGTGGTTGGTAGACAACCAAATGGTGAATGGCCGTATTGGTTACGATGTAGTTATAGCAGTGGAAGATGTAGCAGCGGCGAAAGATTCTGCAGCTTTATTAGTCAATTTGGGCTGGATAGCGGCACCACTGCAACGTGAATTTTTGCCTGAGATCCACATCCCCCAACGGTTGCCTGTACGAGGGATTTTTCGTACAGATATCAAAGGCGTGTTATTGGGCACCAATATCGAAAATAAAGGTGTGTGGCCTATGCGAATCCAGCAGGTTGATATTAAGTCCTTATCTACTTATCTCAACCGGCCTTTGGTGGAAGGCCTCGCTTACCAGGAAAAAAGCTCCCCCTTCCTGCTTCATTATCGACCAGTCGTTTTACCACCCGAACGACATAAGGCGTATGCAGTGCAGTGGTTTTTGCTGGCATTGGCAGTATTGATAATCGCCCTGGCCGCAAGCGCCCGCAAATATCCGCAAGGAATTGGGTTATGAATAGCCGAATATTTTTTATTTTATTTACTGCCTGTGCCGCCGTGCCGCTAATTGCGGCGCAAATCAGTTTATCCATGGGCTGGTTTAGCCAGGCAAGTACAAATAAAGGCCAATGGCTGCGCCATGAAATTCAATTGTTGCCAGGCGCAACGTTTATCGCTGCGGAACAATCGATCAACAACAGTGTTCACTGGCATCTGGTCTACGTACAGCCGGCGGTTTGTGACCAGCAATGTGAGCGGGCACTCTTCACCCTGCAACAACTTTACGCGGGCATGGGCCGCAAACAATTAAAAATAAAGCCGGTGGTAATTGCGCAGACTCAGCCTGCGCAGCTAAATAAGTTCCCTGCTATTGCCTGGCAATCCCAACAGCATACGGCAAATGAATTACAAAACCAGATCGTGATTGTAAACCAACGTGGTTTGGCGCTGTTGCGCTATCCAGTCGATGACAATCCCGAATATATGCAGAATCTGGCCAAAAATATACGCACGGATTTATTACGTTTAATCAATTATGACAGGAGCGGTGCGTGAGACGATTTGCTGCATTGGTGAATGTTACCTTGGTATTAGCACTGATAGTGATAGCACTCGGTGCCTATACGCGGCTGACGGATGCGGGGCTTGGTTGCCCTGATTGGCCTGGCTGCTATGGCAAATTGACTGCACCTATGCATGATGGGCACATTGCAGAGGCACTGGCACAATTTCCCGATGCAAAAGTTGAACCGCATAAAGCCCGTAATGAAATGTTGCATCGCTATATTGCTGGCTTATTAGGACTCTGCGTACTGGCAATTGCATTGGTCGGCCAGTGGAAAAAAAAATGCAGATTGCTAAGTGGGATAATTTTATTGCTGGTGATTTTTCAGGCAGCATTAGGGATGTGGACTGTCACGTTGAATTTATTGCCGCTCGTTGTGCTTGCGCATTTGCTTGGTGGATTTGCACTTTTTAGTTTATTGGCGTTATTGCGCTTTGAAATTGCGGAGCAAATAAGCCTGGAAAACACGGCGTTAATTAAAGCGGATAAAAGCATACCTACCGAGCCCGCATTAGGTCCACTCTTACCACTGGGATATATAGCAGTGTTGGTGTTGGTGTTACAAGTTGCATTGGGCGGTTGGACATCGAGTAATTATGCTGCAGCTGTCTGTTATCAATTACCCGTTTGTGAGGCTGGCTGGAGCGAGCGATTTTCACTTCAATCCGCGTTTAGCGTGCCACTGGGGCATGAAACTTATGAATACGGTGTATTGCCTTATGACGCGCGCATGAGCATCCATGTGTTACATCGATTCGGTGCCCTTGTTACCTTATTGTTGTTGGGCAGTTTTGTATTTCTATGTTGGCGTAAGGCGGTGAATAAAACCATGCGCATGTTGGCTACGGGTATCGGTTGCTTATTATTACTGCAATTAATACTGGGACTCGTCAATGTTATTGCGCAGTTACCATTGTTGAACGCGGTGGCACACAATGTGGTTGCGGCGAATTTGCTAATGTTGACAATCATTTTTATACGGCAAATTCATTTGCGCCAATTCATTCCGGAAAAAATACCGTCTATAAAGTTGGCTCGGGAAAATCGTCTGACAACTGATTAATAAAAATGCGTAACTCTGGGGGTTGTAATGGCAACGATAAAAAATACCCTGGCTCCAATGGCTGCACGCGCCGATATCCTTGGCCACTGCCGCGCTTATTATCAACTCACCAAACCCAAAGTGGTTGCGCTTTTGGTACTCACTGCCTGGGTGGGCATGATGCTTGCGACACCCGCACCGCCCGATTTGTTGTTAGTGGTATTGGCAAGTATGGGAATCGCATTGGTGTCGGCCGCAGCCGCAGCATTTAACCATGTGCTCGATCAAAAAATCGATGCGCAAATGGCACGCACCTATATGCGCCCCTTGCCGAAAGGAAAGGTGACCACATTGCAGGCGGTGGGTTTTGCCTGTGCATTGGCAGTTTCGGGTTTTATGATTTTATTGTTGGCAGTCAACGCGCTGACTGCGCTATTGACTCTGTTTGGTTTGTTTGGCTATGCGGTTGTCTATACGTTGTTGTTGAAACGCGCTACACCGCAAAATATTGTCATAGGTGGTGTTGCCGGCGCGTTGCCTCCGGTATTGGGATGGACTGCTATCACTGGCAATGTAAGTGGTGAGGCACTGCTATTAATGATGATTGTATTTACCTGGACACCTCCCCATTTCTGGGCGCTTGCGATCCATCGCTGTAAGGATTATGCCAAAGCCAATATTCCTATGTTACCTGTTACCCACGGAATTGAGTTTACCAAGACTGCTATTTTGCTTTACACATTTTTATTATTTTTGGTGTGTTTGTTGCCTTATCTGGTCGGTATGACTGGAGTTGTTTATTTATTTTCCAGTATTTATCTCAATGGAAAATTTATTCACTGTGCCTGGAAATTAAAATTTAACGCCGGGCCTGATACTGCAATGGAAACCTTTCGTTTTTCTATCGTCCATTTAATGGTTTTATTTTTGGTGTTGTTGGTCGATCACTATGCGAAGTGGAGTTTCAATGAAATTTTCTTTTAACAATTGGCGAGCGCTGTTGTTGGGCATAGCTGCATGCTGTTGTGCGGCGGAAATGCAGGCCGACGTGCGGGTGGATAATGCCTGGATAAAACTCGCACCGCCTGGTGCAGCTGTCAATGCCGCTTATATGCAGTTAAGTAACCAGCAGCTTTATGCCCAAACGATTGTCGGTGTTAATGCAGATTGCTGTGCTATGGCGATGTTGCACCAAATGCAAATTGAGGGGGATAAAGCGTCTATGGTGCACCTTGATGAGTTGGTAATCCCGCCGCAGTCCTCCGTGCAACTTGCACCAGGAGGTCTGCATATTATGTTAATGCAACCGCGCGAAAAATTAGCGCTTGATCGCAAAGTGAGACTTTCCCTGAAATATAGCGATGGCCACTCTCAAACAATTGAATTTGTCGTAAAAAAAGATGAACAGTAAATCGCTGCGCCGGGCAATGTATGCCATTGCAATCATGGCGAGTCTGGGATTGGGTGCGGTATTGGGCGCACAACAATTCTCCCATGCGTCACCGTTGGATACTGCCCAATTGTTACCTGCGCCTAAAGTTATGCCGGAAATCGCATTGGAAAACCAGCTGGGTGAAGCTGTGGCTGCCGATTCGTTTGATGGACATTGGAGTTTGGTCTTTTTTGGTTTTACTTCCTGCCCGGATTTTTGCCCGCTGGAACTACAAAAGTTAGGCAAGGTATTAAAATTAATGGAAGCGGGGGAGGAGTTGCGGGTGGTATTTGTCAGTGTTGATCCCGAGCGGGACGGGCGGGAAAAATTGGCGGATTACGTCAATTTCTTTCATCCGCACATTATCGGTTTACGCGGCAGTAATCTAGAGTTAGCGAAGTTCGCCCAGTTTTTTGGTGCGGCTTATGATCGCTCGGCCATTGTTGACAATCGGGTATTGAGTATTCCTGCGGGTATTAATATGCCAAATGGTATTGGAGAGCAATATCAGGTAAACCATTCCAGCAGGGTGTTTGTAGTGAATCCGGCCGGGGATTTTATCGGCAGTTTTGCTCCACCCTATACCACGGAGGAAATTCTATCCGATATGCAAAAGTTGATGAAAAATTAGCTTTTAATGCTTATTAAAAGGGTAATGTCATTAAATATAGATGTTGTAGTTATGGCGGGTTTTGTTTTGGATTTGATTTAATCTAATCACCTTCGGGACGATAACGGGTGCTAGCTATATACTCCTTGGTTAAGACGAGATGGTTATCGCCGAATAGTTTTTCAACCAGTCAATGGTCAATATCAATAACGTGATAATAGTGTTGGAGACAGAATATGATTTCCCATGTTGCCGGCCTTTTTACCCA
>JAJQJO010000232.1 GCA_021323495.1 Cellvibrio sp.
GCCTTTTTATTTTTCTAACCGGTTCTGAAGTACTTGTCTGTTTTGAAAACCGCTCTACCCTGCTTTTGAATAGCACCCCGTTAACCAGCTCATTGGAACTTCTCACCCTCTTCTGCACAAGCAGTAAAGTGCAGCTCTGGCTGGTCAAAAAATGTATCGAGGTGCTCCAGCAGGCACACATCACTTCCCAGCACTGAATGCGCAAGTTTTTTGCGTACTCGCAATTGGCTCTGCGGCCATTGTTGATTGACTGCCTGCGCCCAGCTCACCGGGGTAATAGGATCTAACGCACCGGCGAGCAACAAAGTCGGTAATCGTGGCGCCGATGGCACCAGCGGAACCTCACTGGGGAGACGGTGACATAGTTGGTAGCGCCATTGATCCTTTGTGTAGGCCCTCAATAGTGGATATTGTGCGAGCGCCGCAAGGTAATCTGTTTCTGCACGAACAGGATTATCAGCACAATCCACCGCAGTAAATGTCAAACTGTTGAAGTCACTCGTCATTGCATTATTAATATAAGGTTCGATTAGTGGCTCTAATTTTTCCGATTGCTGCAGCATTACCGCATTAAGCGCATCAATAATCGTCGGCCAATCATCAGGGTTATACACTGCTGCAAAAGTAGCCGATAAAAAACGATGGTCATTGACCACAAAATTGACTGGTGCTTCACCATCCCACCGTTTGATAGTGAGTGCGATAGGATTTGCCTGCAAACTGTTCAGCGTCTGCATAAAATAGTGTTCCAATGAAATCCCGGAACTTTCCAATTGCCCAATACATTTTTGCTCCGCACTACAGCCTTTAAAAAATTGCTGCATGCCTTCATCCAATACTTGGGGCCAGGTTTGTACGCCGCCAAAACCGGCGGGATAGACGGAATCCAAAATCATGGATTTCAATTTTACAACCTGCGGTGCCTGTTGTTCCTGCGCAGCAATTTCCAACGCAAGCCGGGTGCCGTAGGAAACGCCAAGAATATTCCATTCGGCGTAGCCCAATTGCGCCATTAATGCGCGTACATCTTGCGCTGATTTTTGTGTACTGAAATTGCGGTAGTCCAGTTGTGGATTGGTTTGCACGGACGAAGCAAAACATTGCGCGCTTACTTCATGGCCCCGTGCCAATTCATCATTCAATGCGATGTTCTGGCGCAATAACTGCTGGTTGAACCGGTTGTATTCACTACACACCAATGCAGGCTTACTGCGACCGGTACCACGGGTATCGAGCAAAATCAAATCGCGTTGTGTACTGGTGTAGCGCATCCAATTTAGCCAGGTTTTTATTCCATCGGTGTGTAGACGTGCGCTGGCACCGGGGCCGCCTTGCAAATACACAATCGGATCAACGCGGCGCGGTTCTGCATCATTGTGCAAAATCACTACAGCTAAACGAAATTGCTCCGGCGTATGCAATTCACCACAGGTTATCGTGGCCGTCCAATCAGCCTCAAACCAACAGGTGGTTTTAATAAAACGATAGTTGTGATTAAGCAGAGGTTTTTCGGCAGTGGCAGACAATGGATAAAAATAAATCGCTAATACCAGTAGCAGAACCGACAACAAAGCCAGGGCTGTTGCAACGCAAATTCGCATTGAGAATTGCATCAGGATTTACCTGCAAGTTGTGGCCAAGACAACAACCAGGGTGCGCGCCACTCCTGTATCGCCGCCATAAATAATTCATCGCAAAAAAATTCGCCTTCGCGTGGCAGTTCCGTAAAACGATAAACCTTTTCACCCAGCGTAAACGCAAGGCTGTAAGCATGCAAATAGCAGCGATCACAGGCTTCACTTTGCACTGAATCGCCATAGAGGCCGTCACCCAAAATAGGTGCACCGATACTTTTTAATGCAACACGAATCTGGTGGGTTTTTCCGGTGAAGGGTTTGACCATAAACAGGCGTCGGCCCGCGCTAATACTTTTACTAAAAAATTGGGTAACTGCAGGGTTATCCTGGGTGGCCAGTAATTTCCATGCGCCGCGCCGGGCTGGAGCCATATCCCCTTTAATTAATCCCTGTTTTTTATTCGGCCTTTTTGCGCCGATAGCCAGATAATATTTTTGTACCTGACGCTGGCTAAACGCATCGTTAAGCAGTCGATTAGCCTCGGGCGTTTTTGCCACTACCAGCAGCCCCGACGTTACTTTATCGAGCCGATGCACCGGAAATAACCCGGGAAATTGTTCCATTTGTTTAATGGTTTCAAACAGCCCCGGCTCACCGGATTCACTGTGAAAACTGGTGCCCGGTTTTTTATAAACCACCATAAATTCGGGATTATTTTCCACAATGTCGTACATGAGAGCAACTCAGCTGGAGATGCCGCGCAGGGTACCAGCCGGTGATTATTTCGGCTATAAAATTATGTTGCATAAGGGGATAAGACTATTTTGGCTATAAAAAATAAGGACTTGTGACTTAAAAAACTAATGCATGTCTAGCGCGAAAAATGGGCGTAGCTATAATCAGTTCAGGTGTCCGCTTCGGCTGTCGTAATGACGGGTTTACCCTAAGAGCGCTCATGTCAGCGCTCCATGTTTTAAGTTGTGCCCAGCTTTTTGCTTAGGCAAAAGCGCCAGCGGCCAAGCAAACAAACCAATCACCTGCAGCCAGCGGACACCTTTTTCTTTCCTTCCCCACGTTCCCGTTTACAGCCCTTGCCCGCTATAATCCTGCGTTCTTTAAGCCTGCCGCCGTTTGTTATGAATGATCAAAATACTGAACGTTACCGCCAACAACATAAGTTACGGCTCAGCTATATGCCCTGGCTTTATGCGCGGCTAAAACCTGCACAACGCGTGTGGGCACAGGCCTGGCAGGAGGAATGGCAAGCTTATCTAATGGATATGGAAACTATCCTGATCGGCAAGAATTGTTTTATCGCCCCGGAAGCGCGCTTATTTGCCGAGCCGGGCCGCCCGATTGTGATCGGTGATAATTCTTATATCGCCGCCGATTGTGTCCTGCATGGGCCGATTACGTTGGGCCAAAGTGTGTCTATCAACCACCACGTTAGCCTTGACGGTGGCCGCAAAGGAATACTGATCGGCGATAACACCCGTATAGCCGCCTATAGCTATGCTTATGCCTTCAATCACGGTATGGAAGCGGATCAACCGGTTAAAGACCAGCCGGTGACGTCAGAGGGAATTCATATCGGCTGCGATGTGTGGGTTGGTGCCAACGCAGGTATAGTGGACGGGGTAAGTATTGGCGACCACGCAGTAATCGGCATGGGCAGCATAGTGACCAGATCGATTGCTAACCACACCAAAGTTGCCGGCAATCCCGCACGCACTATTGGCACACGTCATCCTTAACCATGACCAGATATGCTTGTGCGCAAGCCAAGCCCTTACAATAGATATTCAACCAGACCAGGAAAAATGGGCACCATGATTGATTCACATTGGACACTCGAGTTACTGACCTGGCTGGAAGTTAGCTTTATTGTATTGATCGGGATTGCGTTGTTTGCAGTGGTCGTAATGTATATCACTGACATTAGCCAAAATACCCACACTATCCGAAAAAACTATCCGGTCATTGGCCGCTTCCGTTATTTTTTTGAGCATCTGGGGGAGTTTTTCCGTCAATATTTTTTTGCGCATGACCGTGAGGAAATGCCCTTTAACCGTGCCGATCGTTCCTGGGTTTATCGCGCCGCGAAAAATGTAGACAGCAATATTGGTTTTGGCTCTACACTTGATTTAAGTGAACCCGGAACACTCATTTTTTTAAATGCTGCATTTCCGATTATGGAAACTGACGCGCTTATACCATCGCCTGTGACACTCGGCCCATTTTGTAAAATACCTTATACCACGCATTCGATCTTTAATATTTCCGGTATGAGTTACGGCGCTATTTCCAGTCCGGCCATCACCGCATTATCGCGCGGTGCTGCCAAAGCATGCTGCTGGTTAAACACCGGCGAAGGTGGTTTATCTCCCTATCACCTTGAAGGTGGTTGCGATCTGGTTTTCCAGATTGGTACCGCCAAATACGGCGTGCGCGATCTGGAGGGAAATTTAAGTGATGCACGTTTGTTAGAGCTAGCAGCAATACCGCAAGTAAAAATGTTTGAAATTAAGTTAAGCCAGGGTGCAAAACCTGGTAAGGGCGGGATATTGCCGGCAGAAAAAGTCTCGGCCGAAGTAGCCCTGATTCGCGGTATTCCAGAAGGCGAAGCATCTATTAGTCCAAACGGCCATCTCGATATCCGCTCCGTAATCGACTTGTTGAAAATGATCAACCACATCCGCACCGTCACCGGAAAACCCGTTGGTTTTAAAGCCGTGCTGGGCGAGAAAAACTGGCTGGTCGACTTGATCAATGAAATCCGCATACAGGGACTGGAAGCCGCGCCTGATTTTATTACGCTCGACAGTGCCGATGGTGGTAGTGGCGCAGCACCGCAACCTTTAATGGATCATGTGGGACTACCGATCAAAGAAAGTTTGCCTTGGGTAACGGCGCTGCTATTAGAAGCTGGCTTAAAGGAGCGGATTAAAATTATCGTTGCGGGAAAATTGGTCACGCCACATATGGTCGCATGGGCGCTGGCGAGTGGTGCAGATTTCGTAAACAGTGCACGTGGTTTTATGTTTGCGCTGGGGTGTATCCAGGCCCTGCAATGTCACAAAAATACTTGCCCCACGGGCATTACCACGCACAACAGGAAGCTGCAAAAAGGCCTTGATCCAACCAATAAGGCCGAACGTGTGGCGGCTTACCATTACAACATTACCAAAAGTGTTTCCATGATCGCCCATTCCTGCGGTGCAGCAGAGCCGCGCCAATTAAAAAGCGAGCATATCCATATCGTCAATGCCAATGGTTTCTCGGTACCGCTGGCGGAAATCAATCCGCAGCCATTGATTTTCATCCCCCCCGAACCCCATATTCCTAATACTGAAACTCTGACAAAAAATTAATGTTTATTTTTATTTTAACCCTCTGCTTTTTAAGCAGCTGAGAGGACAAAATGTATCACTTGAAATCATTAATCGCCCTGGCATTTGTGTGTGCAATCGCGACCACAAACGCACAGACACCTATGAATGTCGTGTCCGAACCAACCGTTGCCGCGCCACCAAAAGATGTCATTATCAAAGAATTGGGTTGGATGGATAAAAATAAGATGGAAAAGGAAATCACCGAACTGAGCGAGTTAACGCAAACTAAACTCGGGGCTCCCATTCGCGCAGATCTTAGTGATTTGGACACCATGCAACGATTGATCGATAGAAATGTAGTTGCGCAAGATGATTACGAAACCCAACAAGCAATGGGAGTTGTATTAGGCAACCTGATTCTGGCAGATTTCCCTAATACGTTTGAATGGAAAATTTATGAGGACGAAATTGGCCGCAGCCGCGCGCTCTGCGTAAAAAAGACCAGTGATTGCCTTTTCCCGGTCACTATGCTCTCGCGTCGAATGGAAGTGGGCACCAAACCCGATGTTAAAAAAATTCATGGTGATGCAATTATGCGCATGGAAAAGCATTTGCCTAAATTGCCCTATGACGGCGGAATTATGTATAAATTCCCACGCAGTTAATAAGTACCCGTCACATCTTTTTACCGGGGCAGTACTGCCCCGGTAATTAAATCACAATAAAAGCGGCACTGGCTGTCGATTTTGGATCAACTGATTCGACTAGCTAACACAATCCCTTTCCATACCGACAGCATTAACATTTACTGACAGATATTGGTATGGGCGTTTAGATATGATCATCTGTCGTTTTAGCCTAATTACCATGGAAGCCAATGTATGTCTGATTACTCCACTCATCCGACACCCTCGCGCATTTCCGCGCAGGAATTTACCCTGCTGGTTGCATTGCTGATGTCGATCGTTGCTATGTCGATAGACGCCCTGCTACCGGCACTAGGGTTCATCAGCAGTGATATTCCACTGGCACACTCCAACCAGGCGCAATACATTATCAGTGCATTATTTCTCGGGATGGCGCTGGGCCAGCTGATCTGTGGCCCCTTGTCCGATGCGACCGGCCGCAAAAAAATTCTCTATGCCGGCATCGCCTTATTTTTGTGCGGCAGTGTGGTTTGTTTTTTTGCCCAGGATATAAACACCTTGCTTATCGGACGTTTTATCCAGGGCTTGGGCGTTGCTGGCCCCTATGTTTCTGCAATTTCCATTGTGCGCGATAAGTATGCCGGCAATGAAATGGCGCGCATCATGTCACTGGTAATGATGATTTTTATTATGGTGCCCGCGCTTGCGCCCAGCATCGGCCAAGCGGTGTTGTTGGTGAGCTCCTGGCGTTACATTTTCGTGCTTTATGTGGTGTACGCATTGATTATCGGCATCTGGATATATTTACGCCTGGAAGAAACACTTCCTGAAGAATACCGAATACCCTTTAGT
>JAJQJO010000233.1 GCA_021323495.1 Cellvibrio sp.
CAATCTTTTCCAACAAGCACGTCTGCACCATCGACTGATAGATTACTTCCAAACAGCAACATAATAAATTTTTACGCCGCTTTAACACCGTTGTCGCAATTTTTACGGGTTTGTTATGTAAATAAAGCGAGACACCAATATACCCTTTCAATGAAACATAAAATTTAAATTCGGCCTGTATTGGCTGCGGGTATATCGCGGCAAAAACACCGCAATAGAATGGAAAAATAGCTATGGATAAGAACGCACCAAAAAACAGTGATTATGCTTTATTTGTTTCATTGGCTGTGGTTTTTTTGGGAATCAGCTTGCTAGCATTCGGGCAGAAACTGATTCTTGATCCTGCCATGGGAAGCACCTCATTAAGTCCAGCAAAAATATTACATGGAATATTATTTTTTTCATGGATCTTGCTTTTTCTGGCACAGACCCTTCTTATCAAAGTGAGTAACTTTAAACACCACAAATATCTGGGTTATGCCGGAATCGGTTTAATAAGCCTGGTCTTGCTCGACGGATTTATTATGTCGATTGAGTATGCTAACGACTTCATTCCAACCGAAAATATTGGCGATCTAATAATTAGGGCATCAGGTGTATGGGCTAATATCCATGTGCTATTGGCAACTTTGATTCTTGTTGCTCTCGCTGTTGTGTATCGCCTCCGCCCACCATTGCATCAACGATTTATGTTGTTGGCTGCAACAAGCATGATGACCGGCCCTTTGTCACGCATTGCCAGTTATGGTGTTATTCCCTTGCATCAAGGCGCAGTTGTATTTATCGGGCTACTTATTTTACTACTGATTCCCATTGTGTACGAATTCGTAAAATACAAAAAAGTAAGCTCAGTTTACCTTTGGAATTTACCTCTCTATTTTATTACGCTAATTATTTTTGCTGCCGTTATTCCTATGACACAGATGGGTCAATCGGCTGTGTTTTGGTTTAAATAATCGCGGGACGATTGAATGATCGCGTTTAAATGATCGGCGTACCGGAATTTTGGGTACGCCGATTTTTTGAAAAGCTATGAACAAAGAAGTTTTTCGAGGTCAGGTTATTGCTGACGCCGTATTTCGTTAGACTTCATACGAGCTACTTGCATCACAACAAAAAATTACATCGGTTAAATTCGATTCCCTCTCCGATTATCCGGAAGATAACCCTTAAATGACCAGATTAGAAACTCTTCAAGAGCACTTGCCTCAAATGGCATATCGCCAGGAACAGCCCACACAACAATATGAAAAGTAACCAAGGTGCTCACTCCAAAGCGATGTAGCGATAAGTTCAATGGTGTTATCGGCTATGACTATCTTCTCGGCTCATACCGCATCGCCACCGCCCCCGAGCCGAACTCCAGCTGGCTCACGAGCCTCAAATCGACATATTTTGAAAGACCAGCGAACAATGTCGGGCCATGGCCCGCAAGCTTGGGATGCACAATGAATTCATATTCATCAATTAACCCCAATTCTGCTAATGCCAGTGGGAGCTTCAGGCCTCCCACAAATAGCCCCCTACCCGGCTGCCGCTTGAGTTGCAAAATGGTGCGCTCCAAATCCCCACGCACAAGTTCCGCATTCCAATCGACCCGTTCCAGGGTGCTCGACACAACGTATTTTTTGGCTGCGTTGATTGTGCGGTTAAATGGCCCCATCCAATCGGGCATTGCTTCCATTGACGCTGGCGAGCGGAATGCCGCCTCCATCATTTGATAAATCACCCGACCAAAAATAAGCGCATCTGC
The DNA here is from genome assembly GCA_021323495.1 of Cellvibrio sp. Classification (GTDB taxonomy): domain Bacteria; phylum Pseudomonadota; class Gammaproteobacteria; order Pseudomonadales; family Cellvibrionaceae; genus Cellvibrio. Next base: position 1,754 of record JAJQJO010000233.1, read on the forward strand.
CTGCTCAAGGTTCTTTACCGCGTGACGATGCATTTCTTCATCCGGTACGATTACACGATGATCACAGCACCCATCCAGTGTAACGTTGATGGAAAAGCGTAGGGGTCGCATTGGAGTTAACTTTTCGATTTCTTCCGTTGCCAAAGTATTTCCTCCGTTTATTTAAAGTACAGACTTATCAGGTTTTGCTCGAGTGGAATAAATATTCATCCCAGTCAGGATCTTCGATTTGCCCTACTCGTAACAACACTGGCAATATCAATTTTTTAAGCAGCTTTGTAGCGGCCGAGGGACGCGCGCTGTAAAACTGCCATTGGACTTTGTTTTTATAGTCAATCCGGGCTGTCAATACTGTATGGCCAGAGCTTTCCATTAATTCATTTAACAACTCGTGAATTAGCCCTATTTTTTTAATGTCGTTTAGTTGCTCAGCTTCTACTAACAAACAAAACCTGTACTCACGCTTTGGAATTGCTTCAAGGTTTAGGATTTTGAAAGTAACTTTTGCGTTCTCTATGTTTTTGATTCCCCAGGATGTCACATTATTAATTTTAATTGGCCTACGATATGAGGCATAAATTAGAGCCCCGATAAGAAGGGCTGTAAGAGCTAACATGATCTTTATTTTCATTATTCTTATCTGAGATAAGCACAGCTGCGGCTGCAGGAGTGCATGTGGAATATTGATGCGCCTATTGGTTTCACCTGTAAACCTACTTAGCAGTGGCCTTAGCAACATTGGTAAAGACACTAAGAACAATATTAGTCACGTTTGGCGATATTTCCAAATTAAAGTACAAAGCTGACTCCGGTTCAATGGCGCCATCCTGTCGGGCCATGTAAATTGCGCTTATAGCTTTTACGTCGTCAACTAACCATCCTTGAGCATAAACTGAAACGTGTGGCGCAATTTCGTATCTACCGGTTTCCCATCTTTTAATATGGGCTCAAATTGCCAACGGGTTAAACAAGCCAGACTCGCTTTTTCAAAATCCTTGCCTGGCGATATCAATACGATTGGCAAGATAACCTTGCCTTTTTTATTCACGGTGAACTCCACTACCACCGCTCCCTCAATACCTGCCCGCAAAGCAGCGCGTGGATATTCTGGAAAAGGCGATTGTTTGATGATAATCAATCCATCAGTTTCATTTTTAACCAGATCGCTATACAAACGGGATATTTCTTTTTGCGAGCCCAAGATCAGGTTTTGGTCACGCATATCCAATACCTCGCCAGCATCCTTTTGTATGCCATAGCCGGTTTCCGATGTGGACTGGCAGGCACATAACAGCAAAACAAAACATGTTAAAAATAAAAGTTTGATCATAATGGTTATTGCGTCGCCAGATATTATGAAAGCTGTGTGAGGATCCTTGATGATATAGAAGAAGCTGAACAAGAAATTTCAAAAAACATTCTTTCCCCCACGGTTTGTTGCGGCTAAATGTATCGCTCCCCTTCGGGACCAAACTTCACCTGTATGTGGTGCGAAGAATTTCCGTCGGCGCAGTAAATTTATTGGATTCCAATCTTTACCGTCACCTGAAAAACGTCAGGATAATTGATCGCACACGGAGCTACTAATATTAATCAAGTAAAACTTTGCTTTAACTGTGCATCAAATTCGTAAAGATTAAGTTGATTCAATACTCCGTCTCGCGCAAGATGGCGGCCATTCGCAAGTAGTCGCGTCCATAAAGTTTCCAAGTATTCTATTGTATGTTAAATCGATTCGTTTTCTGCAAGTGGTTAAACATGTTTTGCGCCCTCATGCTCAGCGGTTGCAGTAGTAATCCGCAGATTCCGGCGCCGTCTCTTATCAAGTCTTCAATCCCGCCAATTCGTTTTTTGCTTACATTTGACGACGGCCCAAGTGGTGCAACCTACAAGAATTCAACTGAACAAATTCTCGATGTGCTGGCGAAAAACGAAATTCAACCTGATATTAAGGCGGTTTTTTTTGTGCAGATCCATGCAGCATTTAATGGCAGCAAAAAAAAGCATAGCTTGCTAGTGCGTGAACACGCCGAAGGTCATCTGTTAGCATTTCATACCACGACTCCGCGCCACGCCAATCATCGATTCCTCAAGCCAGAAGACCTGGAGTTTTCATTACAGCGTGGCATTGAGGATCTGACAAAAGTTTCCGGCAGCGCACCACAATTAGTCCGTCCGCCGTTCTGGAACTATGATGAACGCACGCTTGAGAGTTATCACCGTCACGGTTTGAAAATGCTGCTTACTGATTTGAGTGCGAACGATGGAAAAATTTACGGCGTTAACTGGAGCTGGCACAAGCGTTCCAATTTACTTGCGCAATTACGCCGAGTAAAGGCGGATTGGGCTGATGGCAACATCCCAACTGTTAATGGCCACATGCCAGTGGTGGTCACCTTACATGATTTGAATAGTTACACCGCGCGTAATATCGAGGTCTATTTACGAATCCTGCTGCAAGTAGCGCACGAATTAGACATGCCTGTCGCAGCGAAACCTTTCTACGACAACCGCACCCAACTCGAAAAAGCCGCCTTGGCGCGCACAGTAAAGTACATGCACAACGAAGCTTACATTCCAGGCGTCTGGGGTTGGCTGTGGCGATAAAAAAGGCATTTCTAACGGCGTTCCCGATTAGCCATTAACATGTGGATTCCGGATCAACTAAAGCGAGGATAAAGGCAGCGAAAAAAAGCCGCCTTTAGTTTTTCTACATCCACATTTTTTCCTTGAGATGCAAATCAGTCCTGCCAACCACATGTGCAATACTATTAATCACCTTCGGCGGTAATTTTTTTTCTGAATTTCATCAACAATACCTCCAGCAAGCACGCCTGATACCACAACTGATAAACCGCATCCCCACCCGAAAACGGGATCAGCATCTTTATCTCCCCAAGCTATCCCTACCACGATGGCTTCCGGCAGAAATCCGTCCACCTCAAGTTTGCCGGCAATAGCTTCGGCCATCGCGAAGTTCCATTGGCCGTCGAGCACATAGATGACCGGATAACGCGGATCACGCCATCACGCCCCCTGCAATACATAATTATTTGCTCGCAACCGCTCCATGTCCCTTACCGGTGGTAACCCGAATAGCCGACTGTATTCGCGGCTGAATTGCGAAGGGCTTTCGTAGCCTACACGATGGCCTGCAGTTGCGGCATCGACCTGATCGTTCAACAACATACGCCGTGCTTCCTGCAGGCGCAATTGCTTCTGGTATTGCAAAGGACTCATTGCAGTGATGCTTTTGAAATGTGCATGTAAAGATGATGTGCTCATGCAAGCAACCCGTGCCAGCTCATCAATACTCAGGCTTTTCTGGTAATCACTTTTCAGTACGCGGATAACGTTGGCAATTTGTTGGGCATGACTTTCAGAGAGTGCAATTTGCCGCAACATATCACCTTGATTTGATTGCAGCAGGCGATATTGAATTTCACGGATAATCAAAGGAGCGAGCGCAGCAATATCACGTGGTGTATCCAGCAAACTCATGAGCCGCACTGCGGCGTCCAGCAGCGATGAATCTGCCTCACTTAAATACATGCCACGCTGTGTTTGTCTGGATAATGTCTTCGGTAAAGATGACTGTTGTTCAGCCAACATATGTTCGGCCAACATAAGTTCGCTAATTTCCTGCGGATTTAAATCCAGGCGTAAACACAGGTATGGCTCATCGGCACTTGCTTCAATCACCTGCCCTGCCAGCGGCAGATCAACCGATATCACCAGATAATGCAGCGGCCCATAAAGATAAACCTCCTCACCAAGCATCACGCGCTTGCGTCCCTGCGCAACTATGCATACGGCTGGTTCATGCACCAGGTGAATGATGTCGGTGGTGCTGTTATTGCGGATGACATGAACCCTCTTGATAGGTGTTTCTACCATGCCATCCTCCGCCAGGAACTGCCCCAGCTTATTCGCTAGCTCCCGCGTCTTGGGCAAGAGTGGATTAGCGCCATTAGCTGTCGCCATCTCATTGTTTGTCATGGATTTTCTCCGTTTATCAACCGAATCCAGTCTACACATTCAGTTTCTTACACCCAAGTAATTAACGGATGGTTTGGAGAATCAGGCAAGGATCGCGGAATAACTGACTATCGCCTCCAGGGCTCGAATCCCTAAAGTGGAATTACCCCCGCTGCCATGGCATCGGGCCAAACCAAACCCACAAGGATTCATTTTTTTAAGAGGTTCAGCCTATGTCCGTCACACACCAATCAGGTATTCAAAACAAAGTCGTTGTCATCACCGGTGCCAGCAGTGGTATTGGTGAAACCACCGCACAAATTCTCGCACAACAAGGAGCCAGGGTTATCCTCGGCGCACGCCGCACCGAACGATTAGCAAAGCTGGTGGATAAAATCCGCGCCGATGGTGGCAACGCAGATTACAAAGCCGTGGATGTCAGCAACCGCGAAGAAATGGATGCACTGATTCAATTTGCAAAAGCAACGTTCGGCCGTGTGGATGTGATCGTCAACAATGCCGGCCTTATGCCGCTCTCACCAATCGAAGCATTGAAGATTGACGAATGGGACCGCATGGTGGACGTGAATATAAAAGGTGTGCTCTATGGTATTGCTGCTGGCTTACCGATAATGAAAGCACAAGGTAGC
>JAJQJO010000234.1 GCA_021323495.1 Cellvibrio sp.
CCTGGGGCTCCAACCGCATTGACTGTTTTGCACGAGGTACCAATAGAGCGTTATTTCACCAAGCCTGGAACGGTGTCAATTGGAGCGGCTGGGGAAGCCTTGGAGGAGAGCTCCTGGAACAACCTTCATGCACCAGCTGGGGATCCAATCGCCTCGATTGCTTCGCACGCGGCAATGATAGTGCCCTCTATCAACAATGGTGGCCATGCCCTCAATGTGCGATTGTAAATAAAGCACTCGCCGTCAGTCGCTTCACCACCGCATCCATCACCAATGCAGAAGCTGACCAGATTTTGGGTAATGCAACGAACGTGTTGCAAGCCAATAATGGCAACGGTGATGTCGCCTGTCAGGTCTCCATGTCAAGGAGCGGTAATGTTTCAACTTTTGCCACCGGTGACGGCAGCATTGATAGCAGCGCCGAATTTAATGCGGTGATTAGCACCCCTGGTGTGAAAGTAGTTAATCGTATCAATTGGTGTGGAAGCCTTGCGCCCAACATTATTGGTTGTGCACCCGTGCCCGGTTCAGCATTCACTGTAGTGCGCTATTCATCAGGTATAACCGAGGGTATTTTATGGGCTCATGAATATGGTCATACCAGAGGGTTAAATCATCGCAACGATGCGACTGCAGTAATGAATGGAACCATAGCGAGCACTCATTTAAATGTCACTGCAACCGAATGCAATGCGTTTAGAAATTAAACCACCAATTTTTGCACTTTAATGACAAGGAAAATGATCATGAAATTATTATCAATCTGTAAGAAAATATTTTTTTTAGGCAGCACGATTCTGGCAATTAGTTTTTGCCAAATCACTTTGGCCCAAACTACCAGCGTTAGTGAGTTCGTGCACAAAGTGTATGTAAGTGGTATCCCTTACGACGAAGCCTCGCAATATAAATCCAGCGACGTGCCGTTTTTGATACAAATGCTGGAGGATCCTAATGAAAAACCCTACTGGGCCAATATTGCTTTGTTACTGGAAATAATTGGTGACGAAAAGGCACTCAGCAGTTTAATCGCGTTTATAGAACGCGATCCGGGTGGTGAGTTAACCGAGTCGCACTATGTTGCTAAAACCAGTGCAATTATGGGCCTGGGCTATCTCATCAATAAATCAAACAGTAAAAAGGCATTGAATTATTTAGTAGCAGGAGCTTCGCCTGACGCGTGGGAAAAGCGCAAAATCACCGGTTTAACCACTAAGTGGCATGCAACGGTTGAAGAACGAAATCTGGATATGGCGAAGTATGCCATTTTGGGTCTGGCTCTCGCCGGAACAAAAGAATCAGGACAAGCTTTACTCCGGCTGCAAACGCAGGCAGCTTCATCAACCAATATTGCGGCGCAACAAGAAGCAGGGGTTATTTCACAAGCCCTTTCCGAACATCAGAAAATAGTTAACGAAGGCCTTTCTGGTTATTACAAGAAAAATCATCGCTGATAACGACTGATGACTACCAGGGGGAAACTCAAATTTCTTCCTGGTGCTTATTACACCCTCGTTATTTGACAATATATTGATATCTGTAAAACCACCCGCTGGCATCTACCTCCCTATCCGCCTACAATTCCCACCTTTGTCCCAACTGGTTGCACGACCCGAGAGCCATGAGTTCATCGCTGATTCCTGAACGCCCACTGCTGATATCCCCTTCCCTCGCCGCGACCATCGGGCTGGAGGAGGCTTGTATGTTGTCGATATTGGGCGACATGGCTGCCTATTTGCACCTTACGTCCGCGAATGGCCGCGAATGGCTGGATCTGGACGAGGGCTGGGTCAGCCGCACCATGCCCTTTTGGACCGATCATGATGTGCAGCGGATCAGCCGCAACCTCAAGGACAAGGGGATTATCCTGCTCGCCTCCGCCCCCTATGTGGAAAGCCGTCGCCTGACGTTGGCATTTGATGAGTCCGGGCAAGCGGTGGCTCCGGCAGTTGCGGCACCGATGATCAATGCCGGCGCCAACCTGATCGCGCCTTACTGGCAGCCGGATCAGGAGTTGCTGCGGCAGATCGCCCAGCACAATATTCCCGCCGAATTTGTGCGCCAGCAGGTACCCGAATTTGTAACTTACTGGCGTGAGCGCGGTGAGAGCAGCCATTCCTGGGGTGCAAAATTCCTGAAAGATGTGCTGCATAAATGGCGCACCTATGAAACCCAAATCGCTCGCCAGAAACGCGAAGATAATGAACGGCAAGTACGCGAACGCGATACCGAATTTTTAAACCGCGATCTGGAAATCGCGATGCATAGCCAGTGGCGTCCAAGCAAAGATGCGCTCGAAGTACTGGTGAAACACGCGAGCATCAGCCTCGCGTTTGTGGAAGATTCAATTCCGGAGTTTGTGGTTTATTGGCAAGAGCGCGGCGAAGTCGGCCGCACCTGGAACAGCAAGTTTATCCAGCACGTAAAACGCCAGTGGTTGCGCTACAGCTCGGCGCTGGAACACGATACCGACCCCAAACGCATTCCCGATAACTGGCAGCCAGGCAAAGACGTCTATGACGTTCTGAAACTTGCCAATATCGATTTGAAATTTGCGCAACAGCAAGTTGCAGAGTTTGTTTTATTCTGGCGCGACAGCAATCAGGTTTACGCAAGCTGGAATACCAAATTTTTGCAGCATGTGAAATATCACTGGGCCAAACAACACGCATTAACTACCGTCAACTCGCAGCAGGTTAATCAGCATGCAGGACAGCAACTCACTAATCCATCAGGTCGCACAAGAGATAGCAGCCTCGCAGAACAGCTCAACGACCGCAGCTGGGCAAGCTGACAGCAGCCAGCGCAGCGAGCAGGAACGTTCGGCACCGGGTGAAAGCCATATCGATGCGATCAACCAGGTGTTTGCACTTTTCCGTATCAATTATCACAACCAGTATTACGCGGGTTTTAAAGATACGGAGCTGCTTAATCAGGCCAAACGCCTGTGGCTGAATTCGCTTGCGCAATTTTCTCCGGAAACCATCTTGCGCGGCGCGCGTAAGGTAATCGAAGAATCTGAATACTTGCCCACGCTGCATCGTATGATCCGCGCTTGCCAGGGCGAGCCAGGCAAATTTGGTTTGGTCGATGCGCATCAGGCTTATGTAGAAGCCTGCCGTGCACCCAGCCCGAAAGCGGCTTATGCCTGGAGCCATGCGGCGGTGTATCACGCGGGATGTGCGAGCGATTGGTATTTTTTAAGCACGAATGCCGAGAAGGTCGCGTTCCCGATTTTTGAGCGCCACTATTTAAAACTCTGCGAGCGGGTGATGAATGGAGTCGAATTGCCAGCGCCCAATGTACCCGCCTTGCCCGAGACCATCGAGCGGCCTTTAAGCAAGGAAGAAAATGCAAAACGTATGGAAGAGCTGCGCAAACAACTCGATTTATAAGTACTTAATAAAAATCCGCATTCAGTCACTCTTTTAATTTAATTTTTTGGTAACACGATTTATGAAGAACAACGCATCACAATGGTTGATAGGCTTATCGTTGGTCACCTTCCCGCTTGCATGCCTGATCATGGTGTTGGCGCTGATGTCTATGCCGCTGCAAAACTTTTTTATCGATGAAGACGAACTCAGCAGCAGCACGCTCCTGCCAGACTTCGCTGCAATTAACCAGACACCCGAGCGCAAAGAGCAATTCCTCAATATGTTGCGCCCGCTGATTGATGAAAAAAATGCAAAATTATTAAAATCCCGCGAGCGGTTACTGAAGGTCAAAGCCGAATGGGAAGCAACGCAAACTATCAGCGGCGTAAACAAACGCAACCTTGATAAGCTGCGCGAAAAATATCACGTCACCCGTGAAACCTATCCTGACGATGCGAAAGCAGTCGATATTTTATTGTTGCGCGTAGATGCCATTCCCCCCGCGATGGTGATGGCACAGGCCGCGGTGGAGTCCGGGTGGGGCACCTCGCGTTTTGCCGAAGAAGCGCACAACCTGTTTGGCCACTGGTGTTATACCGCAGGCTGCGGCATAGTGCCCAGCAAGCGCCCCGCCGGAGCCAGGCACGAAGTTAAAAAATTTAACAATGTGGAAGAATCCCTTACGGCATACTTCAGGAACATCAACACTCATAACGCTTATCGTCCCTGGCGGCAGTTGCGCGCACAGTTGCGCGATGCACCGCAACAATTTACCGGCAGTGCCATGGTGGCAGAACTGGGTAAATATTCAGGGCGCGGCATTGCCTATATTCATGAATTACGCACCGTTATCCACAGCAACAATCTGGAATAATGTGCAGCTAACTAATAATCAACATCACACCGCAAGGAATTCTTATGTGTAAACGTTTGGCTCTCATTATCAGCGCAATAGGCAGCATTGCCTGCCTGGGCGTACAGGCTGCAGAAAAATCCCCTGTGGTATTCCATGCTTCAGGACAAGTGGTCTACACCCAGGTCAAAGCCGCGGGTGAGAGTTTTTCCCCGCCCTTGTTCCAGCTCAAGGCAGATATCGAATTTACCGATACCAAAATGGACGGTATCGGACTTCAGGGCATGGTAGCTATGCCCATGAGCGATGACGAAGCCAATGGTATGACCCTGGAAATTAACCAGCAGAGCGGTATCTACGTCACCCTCACCAATCCCGATACCCAGCCGGAAGACCTGAAAGTCAGCATCCTGCTCGGATATGCCTCGACCGAGGTTGAAACCCTGTTACCCAGCCTGGGGGCAAATGCCAAAAACAAGGACACCTTTTCTGATTTTAGCTGGGGGTTCTCTTTGCAGGACAGGATCATGGAAGGCAAGCCTGTCTATTGGACACTCGACTTCCTGCGCTATTACAAAGATGACGACCTGCGCGTTGATGGCCTCGGCCTGGGAGTTACCTATGCGTTCTAAGGAGCTAGCCTATTCATTGGTTTTACTTGGTGCACTTGGTCTGGGTGGGTGCGGCGGTGGTAATGGCGACAGCGCCCGTATTGCACAAACAGTGGACGCCAGCAAAACCGGTGTGATTAGCATTGCACTGGCCGACAACGAGGGTTCCGTCCATGTCAGTGGCAACTTCCAGTTTAATTTGATCGGCATGGACAAAGATGGCAAACAAACCAATTTAAACGAGCAAGCCAGTTGGTCACTCAGCGACCCCAGCCTCGGCAGTATCAAAAATGGTTTCTTTACCGCGTCGGGCAAAGTCGGGGCATTAACTCTTAATGTTTCTTACGCAGGCCTTACCGACAGCCAGAACGTGACCCTGACTGATGCCAACCTGGTCGGTATTACCGTAGAGCATGAAAGCGGTTCGGTGGATGTGTGTAAAAACACCCAATTCACTGCCAAGGCCTTATTCAGTGATGGCAAATACTACAACTACCCATTGACCTGGTCGTTGGTTGACGCCGCCAGCCGCGAACTCGCCAGCTTTGCCGACGAAACCAAAGCCGATTTGAGTACCAAAAAAAATGGGGCGGTCAAAGTCGTTGCCAAAGGCAAAGATAACGATGCAAAAGTTGTCACTTCGCCGGAATTTATTCTGGATATTGACCCTACCCTGGTTGCCCTTACCCTGACATCGGATAAATCAACCGATATGAACCAGGGGCAAACGGCAACCGCCACCGCTACCGCCGAATACCGCAGCGGCGACAAGGTAGCCATCACCGCCAATGCCGCACTCAAGAGCAGCAACGAGACGGTAATGACGGTAAATCCCGCCACTGGCCTGATCACTGCCGTCGCAGGTACCCGGCTGGGGACAGAGGTAAACCTGACCGCCAATTGCGATGAAACCACTTCCGTTTTGCCGCTCAAGGTATTCAAACCCGAAATCAGGAACATGGAGATTATCGCCGCTACTGGCGCCCTCACCTCCACCGAAAGCCTGCAAGTGCGGGTGGGCGGCGAAATCGATCCGCGCATCAAAGTAAATTACGCAGATTCAGGCTTCGATCCGGAGGTTTATACCGGTAACGATGTTGCCTGGAAGTTTGTAGAAACATCTGGCTACGACACGGCGAAAATCACTATAGATGGCGCTAGTGGTTTGATTAAAGTGGATGCTTCATTAGTCCAGACAGTGGATTTGATCCTCACAGTAGAAGCACGTATTACCAAGATTGGTGGCATTAACACTGAAATTGGCTCTGATGGCAACGAGCTGAAAGACACCATCAAGGTAACTATCAAGCCTTAAACAATCCTGCTCCAAATGAGCCCGGCACACCAGGGAGGGTTGCTGGCTCAATCGCGATAAGTCCACTCACCTTTTTCATCCGTCACCAACCACTGCTGCGTGTACCAAAAGAAACGGCCTTTCTCGCCCGTGTGAGCTGTGCAGTTGTAGCGGGTGCGGCCAGGACTAAGTGGTTGACTGGCTTGCGCCCAGAGTTTGTTATCAATTACGTCAATGGTGATC
>JAJQJO010000007.1 GCA_021323495.1 Cellvibrio sp.
GCCACTTCCAGGTTTTGACTATTTAAAACAACCTTTTGAGATAATTGAATTCCATTTTTTGCAGCGAATTTAACTTGTTGTGCTTCGCCAAAACTGAGTGTGCCGATAATGGTTTCACCGGTTTTGATGGCCATTTCTTTGGTTGTGTCGGCAATTTCTGTTGCGGCGCGCTGAAATTCACTGTCGCCAGTTAAACCAGTAATACGTTTAACGATGGCATCGGTGCGCTGTTTTAGCTCTTCTTTTTTCGTTCGCAGGTTTTGCTGCACTTCATCGTCACAGCGCACAATTTCAATGGCAAGAGGTTCGCCAATTTTGCTGCCGCATAATGTTTTGGTTTGAAGCAAGGTTTTTCGGTTTTAACGGGTTGTATTTGCAGGCTGCTGGAGGTGTTGACCAGGCTGGCGAGCGTGTCGTTTTCCAATGTCATTTGCACAAAACCACCGACAGGATTGAGCAGTAAAGGAAAACTGTACAAGGTTTGGATTTTTTTGCCGTCCATATCATAGAGGCCTAGTTTGGGTATGGCACTGCCATTATTGATGCTGACAAGGTCTACTACGCTGCCAGTAACAGTTGTTGTCGCTGTTTTGCCACCCTGCTGTGTGTATTCAACCGTGACATCACCTTTGCCGGGTGTTTTACCCAAAATACTCGCGCTACTTTTTTGTTGGCGGGCGATATTTAATACATCCGGAGGATTAGCAGTAAATTGGTATTCACCACCGTCCGGTGCACCAGTAGCAATAATTTCGCGGGTCTCATTTTTAGCGAGATGTAAGCAAGCATCCAATGCAACAGATGGATCTTCAGCGCCGGATTTGTAACGTAAATTCACGCTGCCATGCTTGAGTTCTCCACCCATGCACATGGGCGCTATGCCAATCACTGTTCCATCAAAACGGTAAGTTTTGTTAAAGCCCTTCTGCAAGTCTTCCAGCGTAATATCCAGTGCGGGGCTGATCGAGTTGTAAGCACCTGTGTGAACGCTCGCCATGATATCAGGATGCTCAAAGCTCATACCATCCGCGTTTATTTTACAATCGCCCAGGTCACTGGCGCTGAAAATAAATGCGGGAGAGCGCATGGCGGCATTTTGCGTAAGGCTGGTGGTGAGCTGTACAACATTGGAATTTTTGTTGCTGATCTGCGCGGTCATTACTACCTTGCCGTCATCGTCGCGGCAGATAACTTTGGTACTGTTGAATTTCACTGGCGGAATTGGGTGCTGCCCCTGGTGGCTGGTATCAAATGCGGTATAGCTAATTAATAAATCCGCTAGCGGGCCGCCCTCAACATGCACTGGGCCCTTCCAGTTCAAACTCCAATCGCCACCTTCGCAATTCTCACCAGCGTAGGGTTCGCCTTCCATTTCAACGTTGGCGTAAACGGGCTCGGGTTCTGAATCATCTGCGACGGAAACGGTTGATAAAAGCGCTGTTGAGATAAGCAGTGATACATAAAATCCTTGAGAATTCATTTTCATTCCTGTGACTTACTTTCTTTAATTTGGTAATTACTTGCTAATGAGTTCCGCAATATCTAGCGAGACCGTATGAGACATGCTGTCGAAGTCGAGCCTACAAGGACGTATTTACGGCGTGTATCGATAGGTATTGCGGAGCTCATTGTGCACGGTTAAAAAGAATTAAAGCCCCAACTCTTCTTCCAGCTCATCAGACTCTTTTTGGTAAGTCTCGCTCTTGCTGTTTTTTTGCTGCGCTTCCATTTGCTTTTGCATTTCCTGGGCTTGTTTTTGCAACTCCTGGATTTTCTTTGGGTCGCTATACATTTTCTGCATTTCAGCCAGTTGCGCCGCCGAGCCTGCCTGGGCGTCCCTGGCTAACTGATCGTTTTGTGCATCCAATCTATTGCGCGCTTGCTGTTCTTTGTCGTGATCACCGATAAGTGAATAAAACTGGCTGGAGCGCTCGTATTGGCCCGCTGCCATTGCCTGGTCTGCATATGCTGCGGCTTTCTGTTGCGCTGTTTTAAGTTGTGGCTCTTTGTCATATTGATTATAAAATTCAATAGCGCTTTCCAAAAACGCCAGGGTGCCGCTGTAGTTTTTCATCATGCGATCTGCATGTGCCAAGCGCGCCTGCGCGATTTTTTCGCGCAATTTTTCCGCTTCTTTGTAATCGCGCACCTGCTGGGTCCAGCTGTGTGCTTCATCAAAGGCGTTGCGGATATCGTCGATACGATCTGTTTTCCATTGTTGATAGAATAGGGTGGCCTGTTGTTGGATATTCATGGTACCTGCGATATCGCCCGGTTGTAACACATCCTTTTGTTGTGCCAGTTGGGCGAAGGCTTGTAAATAGCTATCGGGCAATATTGTTTGGTAGCTGGCCAGGAGTCGATCTATGTTGGTGGGAGGCAAGCTGCGCACATAGGTGTCGTAACTTTTATCTAGCTGATAACCGCCACTGGCCGCAACGGCAGATTTATTATTCGCTGCAAAATAATCTTCGCCGCGCACTTTAAAATGTTCCTGGGCAAACGCGGAAACTTGTATATTGGCGGGATCTTTTTTCAGTGCAGCGATAAGGGCACGATCTGCCGCTACAAACTGCGCGCCTCTTTCATACCATTGGAACGCGCCTGCCGGTTTTCCATCTTTATAGAAATTACCTTTTTGTTCTTCCAGCTTTCCTTGCTGGCTGCCCAAAGTTATGGCTTTGTCCAATGCTTGTTTGGCGACGGGATTGCCGCCGTCATCGCACACATAGCCTTGTGCAGTATCGTATTTCAGTAAAGCATCCCAAAGTTTGCCGGCGGCTTCCAATTGCGTCGCTTCCTGATAGATCTTGCGCGCATCGGCCGTACTTAAATCCGCAACACAATCGGCCAGGCTAGCCTGCACCATTAATGTCAAAGCCAGGGTGCCGGCGGTTTTAATAAAGATCGCTTTCATCATGCTTATTCCTTTATGTCCTTTCCTGATTATTGCGGGCTTAAATTGTTCATCATCTCGCCCATGCCTGGCATGGGTTGATAACCTTCGGGCAGTTCAAAAAGTTCGGCATCCTGTGGTTCGACTTTGAGATTTTTCATCGTCATGGTGATGCGGCTTTTGTCCTTTCCTTCCTTGCTGATAAAATCCATTTTGATTGCGATATTGTCGGGCGACAACCAGATAAAACCACCCGCACTTTTATCTTTCAGCAGCAGTTTGTATTTGGTGGTGTTGATACCTTCCAGCACTTCAATGCCCACCTTTTCAATGGTGACATCATCCGGCGCGTTGCCGGTCATTTTATTAGCTGAAGATAAATCCATTTGCATATACATTTTTTGCATCGGCAGTAATTGCCACGCGAGTTTTTTGTCGGGGCGGTAGATGACGGCCATGCTCATACCCTGCATTTGCATTTCGCTGCGTTCCTTACCGTGTGAATGGTGCACTGTCTGTACGAAGCTGCCTTGGGCGGTAACGACTTGTTTGAGTGCAGAGTATTCGGTATCCGGTACCGGAATGTTATTGGCAAAACCTGTTTGTGTATGGAGCAGGCCAATGGTCATGCAGAAAAAAAGTGTGAGCGCGTGCGTGAGCTGTTTCATAATAAAAGTCCATTTGTTTGATGGTAAAAATCAAGAAGGTGGTAGATTAAAAATTCGATCAGGCAGCAGTATTGTCAGTCGATCCGGTGCAGTCATGCATTGATCTGGTGATGCGTGTTTTTTTGCGGTTCAGGGGGGATGGCGGTATAGATGATGTAGCTCGGGTTGCGTTGATTCATAGCTGCCTCAGGTTCCATTGAGTAGGTAGTTGCGAGTGGGTAGTTGCGAGTGAGTGGTTTGCGTTTGGTTGTGCTAAAACCGGTATCCATCGGATAGCCGCGCTATGGTGCCGCATGCCATATGCGAATTCTGTAAAAATTTGTGATTAAATCCGGCTGCCAGGTGATTTTCTTACTGGCTTGGCCCCTAAGCTGCTCATGGCACGCCCCCACCAAATAGGCTAGAATGCCGCCCACTATTTCCGCCCCCCGTTCCGGGGACCATTTTCCAACTTCCTAAAGTAGTTAAGCGCCTGTGACTGACCTGAGCCATATCCGTAATTTTTCCATTATCGCCCATATAGACCACGGTAAATCCACCATCGCCGACCGTTTTATCCAGATGTGTGGTGGCCTGAGCGACCGTGAAATGGAAGCCCAAGTGCTTGATTCCATGGATTTGGAGCGCGAGCGTGGCATTACCATCAAAGCCCATAGCGTGACGCTTTTTTACACCGCCCGCGATGGCAAAACCTACCAGCTTAATTTCATCGATACCCCCGGCCACGTGGACTTCACTTATGAAGTATCCCGTTCGCTGGCGGCATGTGAGGGCGCGTTGCTGGTTGTGGACGCCGGGCAGGGCGTAGAAGCCCAGTCAGTCGCCAATTGTTATACCGCGATCGAGCAAGGGTTGGAGGTAATTCCAGTGCTCAACAAGATGGATTTGCCACAGGCAGAGCCAGACCGTGTCGCGCAGGAAATTGAAGACATTATCGGCATTGATGCTACCGAAGCCGTGCGCTGCTCCGCCAAATCCGGAATGGGTATGGAAGATGTGCTGGAAGAATTGGTACGTCTTGTCCCACCACCGGTAGGTGATGTAAACGCGCCTCTGCAAGCGTTGATCATTGATTCCTGGTTCGATAATTACCTTGGTGTTGTATCGCTGGTGCGTGTAAAGCAGGGCACCTTGCGTTTGAAAGATAAAATTATTACCAAAACCATTGGCAAAGCGCAGATTGTTGATGGCGTGGGCGTATTCAGCCCCAAACCTACTCAATTAAAAGAACTCAAGGCCGGTGAAGTAGGCTTTGTAGTCGCCGGTATTAAAGACATTCACGGCGCGCCTGTGGGCGATACCATCACCCATGCACAAACACCTGACGTTGAGGCGCTGGAAGGTTTCCAGAAGATCAAGCCGCAGGTATATGCCGGTATGTTCCCAATCAGCTCTGATGACTTTGAAGATTTCCGCGAAGCCTTGGCCAAGCTGACTTTGAACGATGCATCCCTCTTCTACGAACCTGAAAGTTCGGATGCATTGGGCTTTGGTTTCCGCGTTGGCTTCCTTGGCATGTTGCACATGGAAATCATTCAGGAGCGTTTGGAGCGTGAATATGATCTCGACCTGATCACTACCGCTCCAACGGTAGTGTTTGAAGTGGTCAAGCGCGGCGGTGAGGTTATCTTTGTTGATAACCCATCCAAATTACCGGACCCGGGCTCAATCGAAGAAATGCGCGAGCCGATTGTTGAAGCCAATATCCTTGTGCCGCAAGAGCATTTGGGTAATGTGATCACGCTCTGTATTGAAAAACGTGGTGTGCAGAAAGATTTGCAATTCACCGGTTCCCAGGTGCGGGTGCGCTATGAGTTACCTATGAATGAAGTAGTCACGGATTTCTTCGACCGGCTAAAGTCGGTTAGCCGCGGATATGCATCACTGGATTACAGTTTTATCCGCTTCCAGGCAGCGAGCCTGGTGCGTTTGGATGTGTTGATCAACAGCGAAAAAGTAGATGCCCTGGCGATTATTGTGCACCGCGATAAAGCTCATGGTATGGGTCGTTCACTCACCGAAAAAATGAAAGAACTGATTCCTCGCCAGATGTACGACGTCGCGATCCAGGCGGCGATTGGTGGCCAAATTGTTGCGCGTTCTACGGTAAAAGCGCTGCGCAAAGATGTAACAGCCAAATGTTACGGTGGCGATGCAACCCGTAAGAAAAAACTGTTGGAAAAACAAAAAGCCGGTAAAAAACGCATGAAGCAAGTGGGCAGTGTTGAGATCCCGCAAGCAGCCTTCTTTGCTGTATTGAAAATTGATAGCTGATAACTTGTTTATAATAACAAGCTAAGGAACTTTGATGAGCAGTATTAACCTTCCTCTGATACTCACACTCGCGGTATTGATTACTGGTTTGGTGTGGTTGTTTGATGCACTGGTATTGGCGCGTCCACGTAAAGCTAAAGTAGTCGCGGTGGAAAAACAGTTTACTGGCATGGCTCTGGAAACCGAGCAACAAAAAAATGCCTTTGAAGAAGCCAAAGCAGTGGCTGCCAAAGAGCCAATATTGGTTGAATATTCCAAATCCTTTTTTCCGGTATTGTTTATCGTTTTCTTTTTGCGTTCGTTTTTAGTTGAACCATTCCAGATCCCGTCTGGCTCCATGATCCCGACGCTGGAAATAGGGGATTTTATTCTGGTGAATAAGTTTGCTTATGGTGTGCGCGCACCGGTACTCAATACTGAAATCATCCCCACAGGCAAACCCCAGCGCGGCGATGTGATGGTATTTTTTCCACCCCATGCGCCGGAAACCTACTACATCAAACGTGTAATCGGGGTGCCGGGTGACCATATTTCTTACAACAATCATGTGCTCACGTTGAATGGCAAAGTGATCAAAGAAAAGTTGATTGCCCAATTGCCGGCAGGTGCGCCAGTGTTGCGCATGGTGACTGAAAATATTGACGGTAAAGAATTCACCGCCTATAAACACATACATCCCAGCCGTTTGAGTACGCACGGCTCCTGGGTAGTGCCGGAAGGCCATTACTTTATGATGGGTGATAATCGTGATAATAGCCTCGATAGCCGCGAGTGGGGTTTTGTCTCTGAAGATGCGATTGTCGGCAAGGCGTTTGCAGTGTGGATGCACTGGGAGAAGTTCCTGAGTATCCCGTCTTTTGATCATGTTGGCGTTATTAAATAAATACCTGTGTTAAGTTGAATGCCAGTTATCTCTTTCACCTGGAGTCCAATACAATGTTAGACGCAATGAAAATTCAGCCCCCTAAATTGATCAAACACCAACGTGGTCTGGGCATGTTGCAATGGGCTTTGGTGATTGCAATTGCAGGGTTCTTTTTGTTATTTGCGTTTAAAGTTGTTCCACTTTATGCAGAAAACCGCTACGTTGAATCTGCCCTGCGCTCGCTGGAAACCGGCGGTGAAAAACTGGAGCAAATGACTGATGCAGAGATCAAGAAAAAGCTCAATAATTTTTACATGATCAATAATGTGCGCAGTGAAGGCCCTACCAAAAATATCAAGATCGAGCGCGAAAGTGAAAAAGCGCTGGTCAGTGTGGACTATGAAACCCGCGTTCCGCTTTTTTGGAATATTGATCTGGTACTGAGCTTCCAGAATCACCTCGACAGCACCCGCCCGGGCCAATGCTGTAAACCACCCGCGACCGCGACCAAATAATTTGTGTTAACACTTAAATACCAGCGCCTTGAGCAACGTCTTGGCTACCACTTCGACGACCAGCGCCAGTTACATCTGGCGTTAACCCATCGCAGCCATGGTGCTACCAATAATGAGCGCCTTGAATTTCTTGGCGATTCGATTCTAAATTTTATTATCGGCGAGGCGCTATTCCAGCGCTTTCCCTCCGCGCGTGAAGGCCAATTGAGCCGCCTGCGCTCGCAGTTGGTGAAAGGGGATACCCTTGCTGAGCTCGCGCGCGAATTTGAATTGGGTGAATGCCTGGTCCTGGGTGAAGGTGAACTGAAATCCGGTGGGCACAGACGTGACTCCATCCTCGCCGACAGCGTCGAAGCTATTATCGGCGCAATCTACCTGGCCAGTGGTTCTGATGTATGCCGCGAGCGGGTGCTGACCTGGTTTGCACCAAGGTTGAATGAGTTGAGCCTTGATACCAGCGCCAAAGATTCCAAATCGCGTTTGCAGGAATATATGCAGGCCCAGCGCCAGCCACTGCCTGAATACGTGGTAACCGATGTCGGGGGCGAAGGGCATGCCCAAGTGTTTACCATAGAATGTCGTGTTGCCATAACCAAACAGCCCACCAGTGCGACTGCATCAAACCGTCGCGAAGCGGAAAAACAAGCCGCTGCCTTGATGCTGGCACAGTTAAAAATTGATTAATGTGTACAAGCCCGTTCTAATCAACAGTTAGCATCAACTTCCTATTCTCTCTTCAGTATTTTTTATGACTTTTGACTCAGATACAGACCAACCCGAAACCACTGGCAGCCGCTGCGGTTATGTCGCCATAGTGGGGCGCCCCAATGTGGGCAAATCCACCTTGCTTAACCATATCCTCGGGCAGAAAATCAGCATCACCTCGCGCAAGCCGCAGACGACCCGCAATGCGGTGGTGGGTATAAAGACGGATGGCGATGTCCAGATTATTTTTGTCGATACTCCTGGCATGCATCTCGGCCAACAAAAGGCTATCAATCGCTATATGAATAAAGCCGCCACCAGTGCGATGAAAGATGTGGATGTGGTGGTGTTTGTGATTGATCGTTTTATCTGGACCGAAGAAGATGAAGCGGTTGCTGAAAAGTTACAGCATCTTAATTGCCCGATTATTTTAGCGGTGAATAAAGTTGATCAAATCGACGATAAAGAAACACTGCTACCACATTTACAAAGCCTATCGGAAAAATTAAAGGTTGCTGAAATTGTGCCCATGTCGGCGCTGCGTAACACCAATCTTGACCGGTTGGAGCATTTGATTATTGAGCGTTTGCCGCACGGCATCCATATGTATCCGGAAGACCAGATTACCGATCGCAGCTCGCGTTTTATGGCGGCGGAAATTGTGCGCGAAAAAATTACCCGCCAATTAGGCGATGAGCTACCCTATGAAATGGCGGTAGAAATTGAAGAGTTTAAACAGGAAGGTAATTTACTTAACATATCGGCCCTGATTCTGGTTGAACGCGATGGCCAGAAAAAAATTCTGATTGGCGATAAGGGCAGCCGTATCAAATTAATTGGCACTGAAGCGCGCGGTGATATGGAAAAGCTGTTTGAGATGAAAATCATGCTCAAACTTTGGGTAAAAGTAAAATCCGGTTGGTCCGATGACGAGCGTGCATTGCGCAGTCTCGGTTACAACGAGTTTTAATTCATCACTATGCGCGTTGATCTCCAACCCGCCTATATCCTGCATACCCGCCCCTATCGTGACACCAGTTTACTGATTGATTTTCTCACGCCCGATTTTGGGCGTGTCACCGCTGTGGCGCGCGGTGTGCGTAAAAATAAAACTCCCAAACGCCAATTGTTAAATCCTTTTAGCCGGCTGTTGATTTGTTGGCAGGGCAAAACCGATATGAAACTGCTTACCAGCTTTGAATCGGACAACCACTTTCTCACGCTTACAGCCAACCATTTATATTCCGGTTTTTATCTCAACGAACTGCTTGTGCGCCTTTTACCGGAAATGGACCGGCACAATGGGCTATATTTTGCCTACGAACAAAGCCTGGATGCATTGCAAAATAGAGACGAGATTGAGCCGTTATTGCGCGCGTTTGAATTTCGTTTATTGACAGAGTTGGGCTATGGTCTGGATTTCAGTATGGATGCACGCGACGGCTGTGCAATAGCAGCGCAGGGATGGTATGAGTGCCATACACAGGAAGGATTTTTTAGTGCGGGGCCGGATATCCCCGAGCAATTTTTGTTAAAAGGCGAATGGTTGTTGGCAATAGCCGCAGGCGATTATTCTGATCCTGCAACGCGGCTGGCGGCAAAACATTTGTCTCGACGCATGTTAAAACCCTTGCTCGGCAATCGTCCTCTGAACAGCCGTCAGTTATTTGTCCCGGCAAAACCGGATCGGTGATGTACTGCGTTGCCAATATTTAAACCACCGCTTTTTCCAGACCAAAGAGTGGGTCTATTTCTTTGTTGCGTCCCCAATTAATTAAATCATCGAGTGCATGATTCAGTGCGGGCATTGCATCCCGCACCTGGTCATATTGATTGCTTTGGAACAGTTTATCGAGCAGGCCACTGATATGTTTTAAACGCGGCACTCCGCAATAACAACTGCTGCCATATAAGCGGTGCACTAATTCCCCCAACTCTTCAAAGGCTTCGTTGGCCAGTGCGGTATTGATTTGTTGTTTTTCGCCTTCCAATCCCTTTAGTAACATGCTGAGCATATCGCGCGCGAGGGCAGGTTTATTATTGGCGAGTTTCAGGCAGAGCTGGATATCCACAGAACCGGTCAGGTCTTCAGTGGGCAGCGGTGCGCGCACCTGGATATTCGGTAATTTGTCCTCGATCTGGATAACGACTTCTTTTTTCCCCGATAAACTTGCCCAGCGATTAATAATATGTGCCAGTTGCGCTTCGTTAACTGGTTTGCTAATGCAGTCATCCATACCGGCAATTAATAATTCTGCTTTCTGTTCGGTAATGGTATGGGCGGTGAGTGCAATAATCGGTGTGCGGCGCTTGCCTTGTTCCAGTGAGCGTATATGGCGTGTTGCTTCCATGCCATCCATGCCGGGCATTTGGATATCCATAAAAATCACATCGAATTCGTTATCGTTGCAGGCTTCAATGGCCTGCTTACCACTGCTTGCTTGCACCACCAGGGTATTTAACCCGCGTAATAATTCCGAGGCGAGCTGCAGGTTGGCGAGATTATCGTCGACTAATAATACCGACACACTTGGACGCAACGCTTCCTCTTCATCTTGCTCGCGCATATCTTTGATGTGTAGATCCAGTTGCCGCCCGAGTGTTTGCAAGAGTGCGTCATAAGCAATGGGTTTGTTGATAAACAACACCTGCGATTTTTCGGTGTGGGCGCGGAACAACCGCTGGTGCGCTGGTGTGCAACACGCGATCAGGGTGCAATTAAATTCAACATTTAATTGCTCGGCGAGGTTATTAAGTAACACCGGCGGAATTTTACGTTCGTTGGGTGCGATATCCAAAATCAATAAATCGAAATTGTTATTACTGTTGCGCGCATTGCGCAAAATAGGAAAGCAATCGTGTATCGCCGGAATACTTTGGGTGTTGCCATTCCATTCGCGCAATAAATTATCGAGTTGTTTTAATGATGCGGGATTTTCACCGCAGAGCAAAATCCGGTAATCGCTCAGATTGGCTAACTGGCTCACTGACGGTTGACGTTTATCGATACCTAAACGGGCAGTGAACCAGAAGGTAGACCCTTGTTCGGGTTCGCTCACTACACCGATTTCACCGTGCATGCGCTCCACCAAACCCTTACAGATTGCCAGGCCGAGCCCAGTGCCTTCATGCTCGCGCGTATTGGACGAATCAGCCTGGTTAAACGGGCTGAACAAAAGATCTTGTTCTTCGCGGGTTAAGCCAATACCTTCATCGCTGACACAAACCTTGAGCGTGATCTGGGTTTCCTGTTGTTGCAAGATGCTGACATCGATCAGGATGTTGCCGGTGCTGCTGTATTTGATGGCATTGCTTACCAGATTAGAAAGCACTTGCTTGAAGCGCAATGCGTCGCCCAACAGGTTTTTGGGAATGCCTGCTTCAACATAATTAACCAGCTCCAGATTTTTTTCATGGGCATCGGGAGCCAATATATGCAGCACCTCGTCAATGCAATTACGAATCGGCACGGGTGCATAGTCGAGGGTAAGTTTGCCGGATTCAATTTTGGAGAAGTCCAGAATGCCGTTGATCACCGTGAGCAGGTTTTGTGCAGAATCGCGAATTGTTTCCAGGTATTCGCGCTGCTGCTCGTTGAGTTCGGTTTTGAGCGCGAGATTGATAAAACCGAGGATGCCATTTAATGGTGTGCGAATCTCATGGCTGGTATTGGCAAGAAATTCGGATTTTACCCGGCTAGCTTCCAGCGCTTCTTTGCGCGCCAAATCCAATTCCACGTTTTGGATTTCAATCGTCTCGAGTGTCTCGCGTAAGTCTTCAATGGCGTGATCGATGTGGGATTGCATGTCGGCCTGCGCGGCTTCCATATAATCCGCCATCGTATTGATCGATTCCGCCAAGCCAAAAAATTCACTGGAATTTTGCTTTTCTACCCGTTCATTCAAGCGGCCACGCGCCAGGGCGTGGACAATATTTTTGATGTGATCGAGCGGGTCGGTAATACGGTAATAAAGTGAAATTGCAAAATAGGCACCCATAGTCAAACACAGTAACGTGAGTGCAATCGTCAGGACTATGGCTTCATAACGAACCACCGCATAGGGTGCTGCCATTAATTCAAGTTCCACCCAGCCAATTGGATTTTTATTATCAAGGTCAACCAGCGGATGTGAAAAGCGCAGGGTGCGGTCAGTATGCCGCTGTAATGGCTGTAGCATATTGGGCTCGCCCTTATCATCGGTATGCATAAATTGCGGGCCGCTATGAAAGCTTTGGTTTCCATTCGCATAATGAGCGTGGACTGCACGTATATAAGGCTCTTCAATGGAGGCATCAAGAATGTGCTGCACCAGCTCGGGGTTATTTTCCACTATCGGTTTGTGCAATAAATGCGCGGTTTTTTGGGCGAGGATACTGCCGCGCAAATCGATAAACTTATCGATTTGCGAAATACACAAATAGGTGAGGCTGACCGCAATCAGGACAATGATAGTGATGGAGGGAATAAAAATCAGGCGCCAAACATCGGATTTAATGCTGCTGCGTTTATTATTCATGGAGTTTGGCCTGGTTACAGTACCGGTGTGCGTAGCACCGGAATGAGTTTCACTGCAAGGTTTCGCAGGGTGGATGATCACAGGTAGAATAGCTGCCCCACGCGCGCCTGCGCAACCGGCTAATTATCTGAATGTCAGCCTGAGGTCAATATGGATTTTCCCACCATAGAAGCATTTGTTGGTAATACGCCCCTGGTGCGCTTGCAGCGCTTGCCCGGAGTATCAAGCAATACAATATTAGTAAAGTTGGAGGGCAACAACCCCGCCGGCTCCGTCAAAGACCGTCCCGCATTATCAATGATTAATCGCGCTGAATTGCGCGGTGATATCAAGCCTGGCGATACCTTGATTGAGGCAACAAGCGGCAATACCGGCATCGCCCTGGCGATGGTAGCGGCAATCAAAGGCTACCGCATGATTTTGATTATGCCTGACAATTCCACAGCCGAACGCAAAGCCTCTATGGCTGCTTATGGCGCGGAGCTGATTTTGGTCAGCAAAGAAGCGGGCATGGAAGGTGCGCGCGATTTGGCGCTGCAAATGCAAGCAGAAGGCAAGGGCATCGTATTGGATCAGTTTGGCAACGCCGACAATCCCCTCGCACATTATTCAACGACCGGCCCGGAAATCTGGCAGCAGACTGGCGGCACCATTACCCATTTTGTCAGCTCCATGGGTACTACCGGAACCATCATGGGCACATCGCGCTATCTGAAAGAAAAAAATCCGGCGATCCGGATAATTGGTTTACAGCCCGCGGAAGGTGCGCAAATTCCCGGCATCCGTCGTTGGCCTGAAGTTTATCTTCCTAAGATATATGAGCGCGACCGGGTTGATGGCATTGTCAGTATGTCGCAACAGCTTGCCGAAAATACGATGCGTGACCTCGCGCGCAAAGAGGGGATTTTTTGCGGCGTTTCTTCGGGTGGTGCGGTGGCGGCGGCGTTGGAATTGAGCCAGCAAGTTGAACACGCGGTAATAGTAGCGATTATTTGTGATCGCGGTGACCGTTATTTATCGTCCGGCCTGTTTAATTGATGCCGGCTGTTTATTCATTCCAATGCATTGCTCTGAATAAATGGCCGGTTTGATGTTGAGTGAAATTAATAAACAATAATTAATCAGGATGTTTGTATGTTGGCAATTATTCGGAATGCAGTTATTCACAGTGTGGTTATTCAAAGCGTAATCATAGTTTTGGTGGTGCTGTTACAGGCGTGTGGCGGGAGCGGCTCAGGGTCGAAAAATCCGGTACAAAAATCCTCTGCACCAATAAGTTCCGCCGCAGCGATTATTTCATCCAGTATTAGCTCCGCTATCAGTTCAAGCTCAGCGATGAGCTTGCCTGCGGATTTTCCCACCGGTACTGTTGAATCATTACCAATACTGAATATCACTACTGATGGTGGTGCGGCGATCCTTTCCAAAGAAACCTATGTCAGCGCCAGTTTCACATTGACCGGTGACGGAATTACTGCGGCAGAAGGCGCTACAGAAATTCGCGGGCGCGGTAATTCCACTTGGGATTGGGTTAAAAAACCCTACCGCCTGAAGTTATCCAGCGCAACCGAAATGCTGGGTATGCCGGCAAGCAAGCATTGGGTATTGCTCGCCAATTATGCGGACAAAACAATGATGCGTAACGATATCGCATTTATGTTCAGCCGCAGCCTGGGGATGGAATTTACTCCAGGGAATGAGTATGTAGAGTTAATGGTTAATGGTGTCTACCAAGGTGTTTATCAGCTGGTTGAGCATATTCGTGTTGCCAAAGAGCGGGTCAATATTCCCGAACTGAAAGCGACCGATACCGACGCCGAAAAAATCAGCGGCGGTTATTTATTGGAGGTGGATTTCCGTATGCACAGGGATTATTGCCAAAGTGCTTTCTGGGAAACCTTTTGCGTCAATGGCGTCAATATGGAACGCGAAGCCACTTTTTGCGTGGATTCCAATCATGGAATGGAGCCTTTTTGTTTGGACACACCAGAAACCTTATTGGAGGCGAACTGGTCAGCGCAGCGCGACTATATCCAAAAATATATCACCGATACCGAGGCTGCATTATTTGGCGAAAACTATGCCGACTCACAGTCAGGTTATGCCGCCTATATCGATGTGGACTCGGCGGTGGATTATTATTTAATCAATGAGCTGTTCAAAAATCCGGATGGTGTGGCCGCGAGTTTTTATTTATACAAAAAGCGTGGTGGTAAATTATTTTTTGGCCCGATTTGGGATTTCGATTTATCGATGGGTAATGCGGGTTATGACAATGTCGGTAAAACCACTGGTTGGCACATTCGCCCATCGCCCTGGTTTGATCGTCTATTTCAGGATCCAGCGTTTAAAACCAAAGTCACTGCGCGCTGGAATAGTTTAAAAGCCGAAGGAAAGCTGGAATATATTTTCCAATATGCTGAAGCGCGAGCTATCTGGCTGGATAAGCAACAGCATAAAAACTACTTGCTCTGGTCGATCACTGATTTTGCACCATGGATTATGCATGGTAGCAATGGCGGCACGGGCAGTTATGCGGCTGAAGTAAAAGAGATGGTTCGCTGGCAGCGTGAGCGCTATGAGTGGATGGACTCCCAGCTTAACCAATAATCTGATGGCGGCGCGCTGCTCACAAATATGCGCCGCCAATTTCTGTAATACCGGGAATTTTTAATGTCCAATCGCAGTGGTAAAAATGGCAGTTCATCCAGGGGTGGTTCAGTAACAGGCAATGGGCCAACAAAAGGCGGCAACCCCTTGGGTAAAAAACCGCGCCCTAAAAAATCTGCTGGCAGTGTGTATGTGCGCGACGATGCACCACGTCGAAATCAGGCGCGCGTCGAGGAAAAACGTTTGCCGCAGACCAATAAGCGCTTGGGCGAATTTACGATTGATCGCTTGAGCCATGATGGACGCGGCGTTGCCAATCTTGATGGTAAAACACTCTTTATTGACGGCGCCTTAGTGGGTGAAAAAGTCACCGCGCGGTTAGTGGAAGATCACGCGCGCTTTATCGATGCACGCGTCGACCAAATTATTAGTAGCTCCACTGAACGTACTACACCACCCTGTGAATATTTCGCCCGTTGTGGTGGTTGTCAATTGCAATATATGCAACCGGCGGCGCAGCTGGTGATGAAACAACAAGCATTACTGGAGCAATTGCAGCGCTGGGGCGGTGTAGTGCCAAAGCACCTGTTGCCAGCGATTAGTTTGGGCGATACCGGCTATCGCAGCCGCGCGCGCCTGGGCGTGTGGTATGAAAATGATGGTAGCGTGACACTCGGCTTTCGCCAGCGCTACAGCAACGCCATCACTCCGATCAACCGTTGTTTGGTACTGGTGCCTGAGTTGAATGCATTGCTCGCGCCTTTACATATCTGGCTGACAGCGTTGCAAGCAACCAAAGCGGTGACCCATATCGAGCTGGTTAAAGGCCAGGACGACATCGCCGTTATTTTGCGCCATACCAAAAAACTGGCAGCGGCAGATCTGGCTGCGCTTGCACATCTTGCGGAGCAGGAGCAATGCAAAGTCTGGCTGGAGCCTAACGGTGATGGCGGATTGACTGACCTGGCGGGACAAGTTTGTGATCCGCGCCTTGGCTATCGACTTGAAGGATCGGGGTTCGAAGGATTGGAGCTAGCCTTTCATCCGCAGGATTTCACCCAGGTAAACCCTCAGGTTAACCAGCAGATGGTTGCGCAAGCGCTGGCGTTGTTAGCCTTGAAACCATCGGATCGGGTGCTGGATTTATTCTGTGGCATCGGTAATTTCACCCTGCCAATCGCCCGGCACTGCGCTGAAGTGGTAGGCATTGAGGCGGTTGAATCCATGGTGTTGCGCGGCCGCGAAAACGCCGCAAGGTTACAAATCACCAACGCTAAATTTATTGCCGCCAACCTTGCCGATATGACCCATACTCAGTTACAGCGTTTGGGAGGCGCTGACAAGGAGCGGGAAATAGCGGCTGTCTTGCTCGATCCGCCCCGTGACGGTGCAAAAGATATTATTACCAGCATCCAACGCTGGGTCGCTGGCAAGCAACTTTCCCCCAAGCGGATAGTCTATGTCAGTTGCAATCCGGCAACTTTGGCGCGTGATTCTGCGCTGTTGGTAGAGGCGGGATACTATCTGGATACGCTGGGTGTGTTGGATATGTTTCCCCACACCAGTCATATCGAATCCATGGCGCTGTTTTTGCCTGCAAGGTAAAACATTTCAGGTTCGGACGTTTCGGGCTGATGACCCCGGTATCCGCCGTCTTCAGTGAAGAATAAGCAAGCCTCCTTTTTGAAGTAAATGCGTATGGTTAAAGTCAGAGCAGATCATCCTATCGCGGCAGATGGTCAGGTTGATATCGATGCCTGGATTGATCGCCTCAACCAGAACTATTCACAGTCGGAAACCAGCCGTGCCGAGCTGCGCCGCGCCGCTGAACTGAGCTTGTCTTTAGTCGATATCCAAGCCACTGATGACCACAGTTGGGGACAGGAGTTCTCCTGTTTCCGTATCGGTCTGGAAATGGCCGAAATTCTCGCTGACCTGCAACTGGATCAGGACGCCCTGGTTGCTGCGATTCTTTATCGCGCCGTACGCGAACATAAAATCACCCTGGTTGATGTGCAGGCACGCTTTGGCGACACCGTTGGCAAACTGGTAAAGGGTGTACTGCGTATGGCCGCGATTAGCTACCAGCGCAACGAAGAGGAGCGGGTGCTTGGTTCACAGGCAACCGAGCAGGCTGAAAAAATTCGCAAAATGCTGGTGTCGATGGTGGACGATGTACGCGTCGCCCTGATCAAGCTGGCGGAGCGCACCTGTGCTATCCGATCAGTGAAAAATGTCGAGCCCGACCGGCGCCGCCAGGTATCCCGTGAAGTCGCGGATATTTATGCGCCTTTGGCACACCGCCTGGGGATCGGCCATATCAAGTGGGAATTGGAAGACCTGTCCTTCCGCTATCTGCAACCAGAGGATTACAAGCGCATCGCCAAACTGCTCGATGAGCGTCGTCTGGCGCGTCAGGAATACATCAACAACTTGCTTGATCTGATTCGCAGTGAGCTGAAAAAGGTTGGCATCGAGGGCACAGTCGGGGGGCGCGCCAAACATATCTATAGCATCTGGCGCAAAATGCAGCGCAAGGGAATCCCCTTTTCGCAGGTTTACGATATACGCGCGGTGCGCATCCTCGTGCCCAGCGTGCGCGACTGTTATTCGGTGCTTGGCATAGTGCATAGTCTCTGGCGCAATATTCCCAACGAATTTGACGATTACATTGCTTCGCCCAAAGAAAACGGTTATCGCTCCTTGCATACCGCGGTTTGGGGGCCAGAGAATAAAGTGCTGGAAATCCAGATTCGCACCCAGGAGATGCATGAAGAGTCGGAGCTGGGTGTATGTGCTCACTGGCGCTACAAGGGTACCGACACCAAGGCGAGCCAGGATGGTTATGAACAGAAAATTGCCTGGCTGCGCCAGGTTCTTGAATGGCACGAAGAATTGGGCGGAGATTCCGGGCATTTGCAGGAGGATTTGCGCTCGGTTAACCAGGATCGTATTTACGTCTTTACCCCTGAAGGCCATGTAGTGGATTTGCCGCGCACGGCCACACCGCTTGACTTCGCTTACAAAATTCACACCGATGTCGGCCATCGCTGCCGTGGCGCCAAGGTCAATAACCGCATAGTGCCGCTCAATTACCAACTGACGAATGCGGATCAGGTAGAAATCCTTACTGGCAAACTGGAGTCGCCCAGCCGCGATTGGCTCAATGCCGCGCTTGGTTATGTGAATACGCCGCGTGCACGCGCCAAAATCCAGCATTGGTATAAGCAACAGGCGCGCGATAAAAACATCGCTGAAGGCCAAGCCTTGCTTGATCGCGAGTTCAAACGCCTGGCGCTGCTGGATCTGGATTTTGAAGAGCTGGCGAAAAAACTGCGGTTTAATAATCTCGACGATCTTTATGCTGCGGTAGGTGCGAGCGATATTGGCGTTGGCCAGGTATTAAATGCTGCGCAAAAACAATTGGATGATGCTGATCCGCAACAGCCGCTGATTCCGTTCAAAACCAAATCACCGCGGCAGAAAAAAGATTCGGATTTTTACATCGAAGGTGTGGGTAACTTGTTGACCCAGATCGCCAATTGTTGCAACCCCGTGCCGGGCGACGCGATTACCGGCTACATTACCTTGGGCAAAGGTGTATCAATCCATCGCCAGGACTGTTCCAATATTTTGCAACTGCAAAGCGACGAACCACAGCGCATTATTAAAGTGGAGTGGGGCGATACACCGCAGAGTTTTTATTCTGTCGATGTCGTTATTGAAGCTTATGACCGGTATGGTTTGCTCAAAGATATTACGGTGTTGCTCGATACCGAGCGTATCAATATTGTCGCAATGCAAACCCTGTCGGATAAGCGTAAAAATACGGTGGATATGCAGGTTACCGTGGAAATCCGCAGCTTCGATGAGCTGAGCCGTATACTTACCAAACTTAACCAGTTACCCAATATCGCCTCGGCGCGCCGTAAACATTAATTTTCTGGATACGCTTGTGACCCAATACACTATCGACGATCTACTTTATTTGATGGCGCGTTTGCGCGATCCGGAATCTGGCTGCCCTTGGGACATTACCCAGGGTTACGCCAGCATCGCACCCTCCACCCTTGAAGAAGCCTACGAAGTAGTCGATGCGATTGAGAAACAGGATTTTGTCCATCTTAAAGAAGAGTTGGGCGATCTGTTGTTCCAGGTAATTTTTTATAGCCAACTTGGTAAAGAGGAGGATCGGTTCGAATTTGCAGGTGTTGTATCGGATTTGGTTGCCAAGCTAATTCGCCGCCACCCGCATGTCTTTCCCGCTGGCACTTTGCACAGTCGGGTGGAAAATCGCCATACCTTGCCTGGCGATGTTAAAGCCCGTTGGGAGGCGATTAAACAACAGGAGCGTGCTGAAAAAGGCGCCCGGGGTCTACTGGCTGATGTGCCTTTGAATTTGCCTGCGTTGAGCCGCGCGGCCAAGCTACAAAAGCGTGCGGCAAGTGTTGGTTTTGACTGGGATGATGTCTATGGTCCCATTGCCAAAGTGCGCGAAGAGCTAATGGAAGTTGAGGCTGAGCTGGATTCGGGCGACGAGGCCGCGCTGGAGGAGGAGTTGGGTGATTTGTTGTTTGCGGTAGTCAATATTGCGCGCTACCAAAAAATCGACCCGGAACAAGCCCTGCGTATCGCCAATCAAAAATTTGAACGGCGTTTTCACTATATTGAAACTAATACCCACCAACCATTGGCAGAAACCAGCATCGATGAAATGAATCGTCTCTGGGACAAAGCCAAACAGCAATGATCCGGTATAAAACCAAAGAGCCAAACTCCATCCCTCGCTCTCCTTTAAGATGAATTTATCAGTTTGACGCCAAAATCATCATTTTAGAATAAGGTATAGGTCTACTCATAGTTTTTTGTTACATGTGACCGGTTTCAAAAGCAGCTATGATTCACAAGTAGCAAGCAATACGTCCCCCCCTGCGGTAACAATAAGAGCACAAAAAGTGAGGTTCCTTTGGATCGGCATGAAGTAAAGCCGGGCTATGTGGATAAGAAGTTAAGCACTATAAAAATCCACATCTCAGAGCTAAAAATCGGCATGTTTGTGTCTAAGCTCGATCGCGATTGGCAGGAAACGCCGTTTCTGATGCAGGGTTTTATCATCGAGAGCCTGGATGATATCGACATCGTTGCCCGGTATTCCGAGTACGTTTGGATAGACGCGGTGCGCGAACAGTGGATTCCTCCTGAAGAGCGCGGCGTTTCTGGTCCGGCGATTCCTAAAGTAAAGTCCTACGTCAATAAAATTGAAGCCCAAAAAGAGCATGCCGCAGCTTTGGGCGTTTTTCGTGAGGCGAAAAAACTTACCAAGACCTTATTAGATGATGTGCGCTTGGGCGGGGTAGTGGACACTGAGCAGGCAAAAGCGACGGTCAAGGATTGCGTGAGCAGTATTTTACGCAATGCCGATGCGCTTATCTGGATGTCCCGTATGCGCAATGAAGATGAATACACTGCCGAACATTGCCTGAACGTCTGCATTCTCGCTATCGCCTTTGGTCGCCATCTGGGTATGGGCGAACCTGAGTTGGAACAGTTAGGACTTTGCGGGTTGTTACACGATGTGGGCAAAATGCGTGTTCCCGCTTCGATACTCAATAAGCGTGAAGAGCTAACTGATAAAGAATTCAACATCCTCAAAGCGCATACAGTGCATGGCCGCAATCTGCTGATGTCGTCATCGGGCGTGCCCAATGCTACCGTAGATGTTGCCTATAGTCATCATGAGCGGGTGGACGGTACAGGCTATCCGCGTAAATTAAAAGCCGCAGGCATTTCGGATTTGGCACGCATCATCTGTATCGTGGATGCTTATGATGCAATGACTGGCGACCGTTGCTATTCGCGCGCTATATCCAGTACCGATGCGCTAAAACGCATATTCCAGGATAGGGGAACCCATTTTGATGAGCGCCTTGCACTTGAATTTATCAAGTGTGTGGGTTTGTATCCGCCTGGCAGCATCGTTGAATTGACCAATGGCCTGGTAGGTATCGTGCTTGAATCCAATCATCGCTATCGCCACCTGCCCAAAATTATTACGGTCAAGGATTTAAACAGGCCGCTCGAAAAAGAACAAATTATAAATTTGAATGAAGTAGAACAAAAAAAACTGGATAAAAGTTTTTTGATCAAGCGTGCGCTCTGTGATGGTAGCTACGGCATCCGCATCTGCGATTATCGTGAGAAAGGATTAACGTTTACTTTCGCGTAATTTTTATATAGTCGTTGTTTGGTTTGACCAATAAGGCGTTCGTTTGAACGCCTTATTGTTTGCTTTTCGAAAACTCAGTTAATGGGGATCGGATATTTTTTTTGGTTTGGGTTTTTGAATCACTAGTGTTTTGGTTGCAGGTTTCGCGGCTGGTTTAGGTTGTTGCCGGGAATGCCTGGTCTCTTGGGCTGCGCCGCGTTTGTTTTTGTCTGACAGACTTGCCGTGGATGTTTTTCCTGCAGGTTTTCCCGTGTGGCGGCGACTTTTAGGGCGCGGCTTATTTGTCGTCGACGCGGGTGGCTGCACAGTTTCAATTTTGTATTTTCCCTGCTCTATACCTTCCAACGTCCAGTTACCGATCCTGACGCGCACCAAACGCAGGGTTGGATGGCCTACCGCAGCGGTCATACGGCGCACCTGGCGGTTGCGCCCTTCGGTAATTATAAGCTCTAACCACTGCGTGGGAATATTGGCGCGCTCGCGGATCGGCGGGACTCGCTCCCAGAGTTTGGGGGTGGGGATCAGGCGCACTTCTGCCGGTTGGGTCATACCATCATTAAGCTCAACACCCTGACGCAATTTGGTCAGGGCATAACTATTGGGCGCACCCTCCACTTGCACCCAATAGGTTTTGGGTTGCTTGTGTGCGGGATGGCTTATGTGATGTTGCAAGTCGCCATCATCGGTGAGCAGTAATAAGCCTTCCGAGTCATGATCGAGGCGGCCGGCGGGATAGACGTTGGGCAGCTTGATATATTGCGCCAAAGTAGGGCGATTTTCGTCATCAGTAAACTGCGACAAAACCCCGAAGGGTTTATTAAATAAAACTAAAGTAGCCATAACTCAATTGCCGTGACTTGGTTAAATGAATGGGGGTGGATGGAAGCATCTCCGCATGCCAAAAGTTTACAGCACTGGTATACTGCGCGCGATTTTAAGGGCCTATATGGCTTACATTTTCTTTGTACGAGGGTGCCGTGTCGGCGTTTTCCGTTGGCGGGTTTCCTTGGTTCTAGCTGCCTGCCTTAACGGAGTAAACGTAAAAAATGACTGATTCCAAAATTATCTACACCCAAACTGACGAAGCCCCAGCCTTAGCTACTTACTCCTTACTCCCCATCGTTCAATCCTTTACCAAATCCTCCGGCATTGCCATTGAAACCCGCGATATTTCGCTCTCTGGCCGCATTATTGCCGCATTTCCAGAGCAATTGACCGATGCCCAGCGCATTGGCGACCATTTGGCCGAACTCGGTAAGTTGGCGACAACACCAGAGGCCAACATTATCAAGTTGCCCAATATCAGCGCTTCTATTCCCCAATTGAAAGCGGCGATCAAAGAATTGCAATCACAGGGTTTCAAATTGCCGGATTACCCCGAAAATCCAGCTAACGATGCCGAAAAGGACGCTAAAGCACGCTACGATAAAATCAAGGGTTCGGCAGTCAACCCGGTATTGCGCGAAGGCAACTCTGATCGTCGCGCTCCTCTCTCTGTTAAGAACTACGCCCGTAAGAATCCGCACAAAATGGGCGCTTGGGCTGCGGATTCCAAATCCCACGTTGCGCATATGAATGATGGCGATTTCTACGGCAGTGAAAAATCAGCACTGATTGCTGACGCGGGTAATGTGAAAATCGAATTGGTTGCCAAAGATGGCAGCACCAACGTGTTGAAAGAAGTGGTAAAAGTACTGGCCGGTGAAATTATTGATGCTTCTGTGCTAAGCAAAAAAGCCCTGCGTGCTTATATCGCCAATCAAATTGAAGACGCCAAAAACAAAGGTGTATTGCTGTCCGTACATCTTAAAGCCACTATGATGAAAGTGTCTGACCCAATTATTTTCGGTCACTTCGTATCTGTATTTTACGCTCCGGTTTTGGAAAAGCACGCTGCCGTGTTGAGCGAGCTGGCAGTTGATCTGAATAATGGTCTCGGTGATCTTTACGCAAAAATCAAATCTTTGCCAGCTGATAAACAAGCGGAAATCGAAGGTGATATCAAAGCGCTTTACGCTACCCGCCCTGAATTGGCGATGGTCAATTCTGACAAAGGTATTACCAACCTGCACGTACCAAGCGATGTGATTGTCGATGCATCCATGCCTGCAATGATTCGCGACTCAGGCAAAATGTGGGATACCGCAGGCAAATTGCAAGACACCAAAGCGTGCATCCCCGACCGCTGTTACGCTGGTATTTATCAAGTCGTGATTGACGATTGCAAAAAACACGGTGCTTTCGATCCTAAAACCATGGGCAGCGTACCTAACGTAGGTTTGATGGCGCAGGCAGCCGAAGAATACGGTTCACATGACAAAACCTTCCAGATCGCCACCGCTGGGGTTGTGCGCGTGGTGGATGGAGGCGGTAAAGTGTTGATCGAGCAAGCGGTAGAACAGGGTGATATCTTCCGTATGTGCCAAGTGAAAGATGCACCAATTCAGGATTGGGTAAAGCTTGCGGTTAATCGTGCCCGCGCATCCGCTACACCAGCGGTGTTCTGGTTGGATCCAAAGCGTGCCCACGATGCCCAGTTGATCACCAAGGTGACTACCTACCTGAAAGATCACGATACCTCCGGCCTTGAAATTTATATCAAAACGCCGGAAGAGGCGATCCAATACTCGCTCGACCGCATCCGTGCCGGTAAAGACACGATTTCTGTAACAGGTAACGTACTGCGCGACTATC
>JAJQJO010000008.1 GCA_021323495.1 Cellvibrio sp.
CCATATGCGGTTTCTGGTTACCGGCAAGGAATTAAAAGAGCCTCAAGTAAAGCGTGCGGTAGAGTTATCTGCAACCAAATACTGTTCAGCTTCGATTATGTTGGAAGCGGGTGGAGTAGAAATTACCCACTCTTATGAGATTCGCGAAGCCTAAGCATATTGTTTTTTTGAAAAAGGAATGCCCGTTTTATGCGGGCATTTTTAATTCGCTAATTTTTATTGCTAGATTCGATAACTGGTTA
This sequence comes from Cellvibrio sp., assembly GCA_021323495.1. Taxonomy (GTDB): domain Bacteria; phylum Pseudomonadota; class Gammaproteobacteria; order Pseudomonadales; family Cellvibrionaceae; genus Cellvibrio. The sequence goes on from JAJQJO010000008.1 coordinate 243, forward strand.
TTGTCATCACTTTTGAAGCCAGCGTCATTAGTCCCTTCACTGGCGTAGGGAAGTTGTAACCACCTGCACTCAGGGCCATATCGGCGTGGCGGGCTTCATCCTCAAGCATTTGCTCCACAACTGCGCGACTGCGGATGTCGGTTGCTGGTAGCTCTTGCAAATGATCTTGCAAATGTTTGCACACCTGGTCTTCTGTTGCGGCAACAAATCCCAAGCTCACTTTGTCACTTACCAAACCCGCTCCGGCACCGATTGCAAAAGAAAGTCCATACCACACCGGATTTAAAAAACTGGTGTGACTGCCGAGGGCAGCAATGCGTTCCTGGCACCAGACCAAATGATCAATTTCCTCTTCAGCGGCTTTTTCCATCTCTGCGCGCACATCTGGCAGTTTGGCGGTGAGAGCCTGGCCTTGGTAGAGCGCTTGGGCGCAGACCTCGCCGGTATGGTTTACGCGCATCAGTGCGGCAGATTTTTTGCGCTCGGCCTCGCTGAGTTCTGCCTCATCCAGTGGACGGGCCGGAGAAGGGCGCTCACCGGTCATATCATTACCCGCGGTCAGTGTGCGCAGGGCGCGGTCGGCATTGATAATGAAATTATCGATCAGGCTTAAACGTGTGTTGGGCATAATAGTTCCCCTTGAGGTGACTGCGCTATTTAATCAGAAATCTGGCGATGGCTTAACCCTATTTTACTTGTATACAAGATCATCCCTATTTATAGTCGTATCAATAAATAATGAATCGGGTAATCGGTTTACCAGGGAAAACTCACTATGGTTTTTATTCGCTCTCTATTGCTGCTGTGTTTAGGCTGCTGCCCGGCGCTGTGTTTTTCCCAGCAATCATCCCATTTAACACAATTGCCTGTGTATCAGGATGTGACCCGTAGCTTTGAAGTGCGTGCAGCAGATTTGGTTGCGCGTATGACCCTGGAAGAAAAAATCGGCCAGATGCTGAATGATGCTCCGGCCATTCCACGCTTGGGTGTTCCAAAATATGAATGGTGGAATGAAGCCTTGCATGGTGTGGCGCGGGCGGGAGATGCCACCGTATTTCCACAGGCGATCGGTATGGCAGCTACCTTCGATCCTGAACTAGTAGGCAAAATCGCGCGCGTAATCAGCGATGAGGGCCGTGCAAAACATCACGAATTCGCCAAACGCGACCAACGGATGCGCTATCAAGGGCTGACCTTTTGGTCGCCCAATATCAATATTTTTCGCGATCCGCGCTGGGGTCGGGGGCAGGAAACCTACGGTGAAGATCCCTATCTGACCAGTCGTATGGGAGTTGAATTTGTAAAAGGGTTGCAAGGTGATTATGCCAATGCGCCCACGCACAAATACCGCAAAACCGATGCTACTGCCAAACACTTCGCTGTGCACAGTGGTCCTGAAGCTGATCGGCACCGTTTCGATGTCTATCCAAGCGAGCGCGATTTGTATGAGACTTATCTGCCCGCCTTTAAAGCGTTGGTTCAGGAAGCGAATGTTGCCTCGGTGATGGGCGCTTACAATCGCGTCAATGGTGAATCGGCATCGGCTAGCCAGCGGTTGTTGATTGATATATTGCGTAAGGATTGGGGCTTCACCGGTTATGTGGTGTCTGATTGCGATTCGATTGAAGATATTTTCTTACATCATAAAATCGCCAGGACGGCAGCGGAGGCCGCCGCGCTTGGGATTAAAAAAGGCACGGAATTAAATTGCGGACAAACCTATCGCGCCTTGGTTAATGCGGTAAAACAGGGCTTGGTTACCGAAGCGGAATTGGATGATTCTCTGCGCCGTTTATTTTTAACCCGTTTCCGTTTGGGAATGTTCGATTCTGCAAATGATGTGCCTTGGGCACAAATTCCCTATTCAGTAAATCAATCTGATGAGCACGACCAGCTCGCGCGCAAAGCAGCGCAAGCATCGATAGTCCTGTTAAAAAATAATGGTATTTTGCCGTTGAAGAAATCGCTGAAAAAAATTGCAGTGATTGGACCCACGGCAGATGAGGTGATGTCGCTACTCGGCAACTATTACGGCACACCGGCAGCACCTGTCACGATTCTGCAAGGCATCCGCTCCGCCGTTTCTCCCACCACACAAGTCAGCTACGCGCGCGGTGTGGATTTGGTAGAGGGCAGGGAGGATCCGCGCGCAGCGCCAGTAATTGAACCAACCTATTTGCGCCCCTCGGCAAACTCTACCGAACAAGGTTTACGCGGTGAATATTTTAACGGCGTTGATTTGGCCGGAAAACCATTGTTGACACGTATCGATGCCCGTATTGGATTTCGTTGGGATCGCGGAGCCCCAACGGATTCTCTGGTGGCACGCGGTGAAATTGCAGCAACGGCCGGTATACCGAGTGACCATTATAGCGTGCGTTGGACAGGGCAATTGTTGCCACCGGTATCGGGCGTTTACGAATTAAATGTCAGCGCTAATGACGGTGTGCGTTTAATTATCGATGGAAAAACCTTGATTGATTCCTGGCAATTGGCCGAGCGTTTACGCAGTCATAGTGTGCAAATCGAATTGGATGCCGGTAAAGCCTACGATATCAGATTGGAATATTTTGAAGATATCCGCGATGCTGAAGTGCGTTTGGGTTGGCGCCTGCCCGGCGCTAAAGCGCCGTTTGAGGAGGCAATTGAAATCGCACAAAATGCCGACGTAATTATTTTTGCCGGTGGTTTAACCGGTGATGTAGAAGGTGAGGAGATGAAAGTGAATTACCCCGGTTTCGCCGGTGGTGACCGCACGGATATTCGCTTGCCCTCTATCCAGCAAAAATTATTGGAAGCCCTGCATAAAACCGGTAAGCCGGTAGTAATGGTGTTAACGGGTGGTGCTGCGTTGGGGATTGATTGGGCTGATCACAACCTGCCTGCGATTGTTATGGGCTGGTATCCCGGCCAGCGCGGCGGCACGGCGATAGCAGATGTTTTGTTTGGTGAGGTAAATCCGGCAGGCCGGCTGCCAGTCACTTTTTATAAAGCTGACGAAAAATTACCGGCGTTTGACGATTACTCCATGCACAATCGCACCTATCGTTATTTCACTGGTGAAGCGCTTTATCCTTTCGGTTATGGTTTGTCCTACACGAAATTTAATTATTCCAGGTTAACGGTGGATCAACAAACATTCGCTCCGGATACCCCAATCAAGTTAAGGATGCGGCTAAAAAATACCGGTAAATATGCGGGAGATGAAGTAGTGCAGCTCTATCTCAAGCCTATCGATCCACTGCGCCCTCGGGCGTTGAAAGAGTTGCGTGCAGTCCAGCGGATCCATTTGGCAAAAGGTGAGCAGCGCGAGCTGAGTTTTGTTCTGGTCCCCGCGAGGGATTTATTGGTATACGACGAGCAGAAAAAAGCCTATGTGGTGGATGCTGGCCGTTATGAGATCCAGCTTGGCAGTTCCAGCAGTGATATTCGCTTGCGTCAGGCAATTGATATTATCGCTCCTTGATACGCGATAACTGCCGTAAAAAACTATTGCAAGCACGCAGCACCCATTGCATGCTGCGCTCCTGATCACCATAACTATTCGCTGGGCTGAAAAGGAGACGAGTGTGCAAGACGTTGACGAAATAAAACTGTTACTGGATTCCCGCATTCCCCTGCTGGTGATTGAAACCTTCGAAGAAAAAAAAGCGCTGGATATTTTGTTAAAAGTCGCTAACAAGCATGGCAAGGACTTACATCGCTGGTCGATTACTGAAGGCCTTGCCCGTTTAAATTTCGGCCCGCAGCTGGTACCCAAAGGCAGTGAGCTGAATGAGCCGGAAGAAATGCTGCGCCATATCAAACAACAGCAACAACCGGCAATGTTCGCACTCTGCGACATTCATCCTTTTCTCACTGATCAACCGCAGGTTGTGCGCCTGTTAAAAGATATTGCGCTCAATCATTTTGCGGTGCCGCATACGCTGGTCTTGCTTAGCTATCAGTTGCGGTTACCACCTGAACTGACACGTTACAGTGCGTCTTACACCCTGGCCTTGCCCGATGACGATAAGATTATGGAAATTATCCGCGAGGAAGCGAAAGATTGGTCTGATCGCCATGCCGGTGGGCGGGTGAAAACTGACAATATCACGCTCAAAAAAGTTGTGAACAATTTGCAAGGTATGAGCGTGAGCGATGCACGCCGGTTAGTGCGCGCCGCTATTTGGAATGACGGTGCATTGGGCGAAGATGATTTGCCTCGGATCAATAAAGCCAAATTTGCACTACTGGATATGGAAGGTGTGGTCAGCTTTGAACAACAGACCGAAGATTTTTCCAATGTGGGTGGGTTGCATAATTTAAAACGCTGGCTGTTGACCCGGCGTGATGCTTTTAATGATGACGACTCCAAACTTGACCGCCCGAAGGGGATCTTGTTGCTCGGCGTACAGGGCGGCGGTAAAAGCCTTGCGGCCAAAGCGGTCGCCGGTTTATGGGGATTGCCATTGATGCGTATGGATGTCGGCGCGCTCTACAATAAATTCCATGGCGAAACCGAGCGCAATTTGCGCGAGGCGTTAAAACTGGCCGATGCTATGTCGCCCTGCGTATTGTGGCTTGATGAAATTGAGAAAGGGATGGCACAGGACGGGCACGATAACGGCGTATCGCAACGGTTGCTCGGTACCTTGCTGACCTGGATGGCAGAACGGCGCACGCAAGTATTTATTGTCGCCACCAGTAATGATATTTCGCGCTTGCCACCGGAATTAATTCGCAAGGGGCGTTTGGATGAAATCTTTTTTGTCGATTTACCTGATCAAACCGTGCGCATAGATATTTTCACCATTCACTTGCGCAAGCGCTCCTGTGCGTTGACAAGTTTTAATCTTGAGCAATTGGCTGAAGCCACTGCGGGGTTCTCCGGGTCGGAAATTGAGCAGGCCATTATCGCTGCACTTTATTCTGCCGGCGCAGAAGGCAAGCCGCTCGATACCGATATTTTGTTGCGTGAAATTGCTGCAACCAGTCCGCTCTCGGTGGTAATGGCCGAGCAGATAACGCAATTGCGGGTGTGGGCGCAAGATCGTACTATCCCGGCTTAACCTCGCTTGGGTCACCAGGGCTGATCTACCAACGTTTTACCTCATTCCCAAGCTCCGCTTGGGAATGCATGTCTGCCAGTTCGAATCATTGCTGAGGCTTATCGCTGCAGGGCAATATATACACTCCCAAGCAGAGCTTGGGCGCGAGGTATTTGCGATATCTATTCATCAGTTGCGGTATACAAATGACAAATAGTAAAAGTAACGGCCCTGTGATTATTGATGGTTGGTTAACTGTGGCAGAGCAATGTCCATCTCCCAATTTTAATTTGCGCCCGCAAAACACGGATATCAGCTTGTTGGTTATCCACAATATCAGCTTGCCACCCGGTGAATTTGGCGGGGGATATGTACAGCAATTTTTTCAGAATAAACTGGATGCAAACCTGCATCCCTATTTCTCAACTATCGCTGACCTTAAGGTTTCAGCGCACTTATTCATCGAACGTGACGGTAACGTCACGCAATTTGTCCCCTTTAATGCGCGGGCATGGCATGCCGGCAATTCCAGTTTCGCTGACCGCGCTGATTGCAACGATTACAGCATTGGTATTGAGCTTGAAGGAGCTGATGACATCCCTTACACAGATGCGCAATATGCGGCATTGGAGAAAGTTTCTCGCCAGTTGTTGCTGACTTATCCTAAACTAACACCTGAGCGTATAACTGGCCATTCAGATATCGCGCCCGGGCGCAAAACTGACCCTGGCCCGGCCTTTGATTGGCAGCGCTATCGCAATGCGCTTCGCTAATACCCTTTCTTCTTTTATATTGACCGATGAGTGATTAAACAAAAATGATTTTTCTCAGTTTGGTTGTGGTACTTGCTATCGTCTATTGGCTCGGCTCGGCCAGTATCCTCCAGTACGATGGCTGGTTTAAATGGCTGACCAATCATGTGCAAAAAATTCCAGGCCTTTCTGCAGCACCTGCATTGCCACTAGTATTGGCGCTGCTAATTCCATTGGCTGTGCTAGTGATTTTGTTTTTATTTGTGCATCAATTTGCGGGCAAGCAATGGTTGTTTTTTCTCTATGTACCCGTATTGCTCTACAGTCTCGGGCGTGGAAATATCTTGGTTGACGCGCGGGAATACATTGCGCTTGCCATGCGCGGCGACAGTGTTGCGGCGGCGCATTTACTTGATCGCTTGCGCACAGCGGACACCGCAGCAGATGTGAGTGATTGGCGTGGGCTGCATACCGAAGCCTTGAAAGTATTTGCGTATCGTGGTTTTGAACGTATGTTTGCGGTGCTTTTCTGGTTTTTTATTGCCGGACCTTTTGGTGCTTTGTTATATCGTTTAAGTGTGTTGTATCGGGATTTCTCCGAAGCTGGCAGCGAGACTTTGGCAACTGCTAATAAATGGTTGTGGTTACTGGAATTGCCTGCCGTGCGTTTGATGGGCGTTACCTGGGCCTTCGTGGGTAATTTTGAAACCTGCCCATTGCGCAAGAATCTGTTGGATATGCATAGCCCGTCAGAATACGTATTGAATGAGTGTCTGCGCGGTGCGTTGGGTGCAACGACGAATTGTTCTACCGCTGCTATGGCAGAAATGGCAGAGGAAGAAAAAACTGAAATGCAGGAGGAGATGGAAGGTGGTAGCCAGGAAATTATTGAGGATCTCACCGGTGATGTGATAACCACCCATTCTGAACCGGCTTATTCATTTGCGTTGGTTAAATCCAGCTTGCCACTGTATTCGCGCTCGCTGTTGTTTTGGATTTGTGCGATCGCGTTTGCAACGTTGATTGTCTAAACGCTGCCAGGTGGTAGCGATTCAATTTTTTGTAAGAGGTTAATTATGCCGTCGTTTGACATAGTGTCCGAAGTGGATAAACACAATCTGACCAATGCGATTGATCAGGCCCAGCGGCTGATTACCAATCGTTTCGATTTTAAAGGTGTGGACGCCAAGTTTGAGCGCAAAGAATATGAAATCACCCTGACTGCCGACGCCGATATGCAGCTCGACCAAATGTTGGATTTGCTCAGGCCGGCGATGGCCAAAAATGGCATAGATGTCAGCTGCCTGGAGATAGGGCAAGTGAAATCTGCCGGCAAACAAGTGAAGCGGGACATTACGGTGCGCACAGGTATCGATAAAGACCTGGCTAAAAAAATCGTTGCGTTGGTGAAAGACAAAAAATTAAAAGTTCAGGCCAGCATCCAGGGCGACCAAGTGCGTGTTACCGGCAAAAAACGTGACGACTTGCAAGAATGTATCGCCACCTTGCGTGCTGCTGAATTGGGCATGCCCATGCAATTTGAAAACTTCAGGGACTAATTGCCTGCAAGGTTTTAATAAATTATTTGAAGCTTGTTGGTAAATAAAAAAGCTGCTGGAAAATTCCAGCAGCTTTTTTTACGTTTGTTTGTCAGGTTGGACTTGATGCCAGATCCAGGCTAGCAATAGTAAGGTTGGAACAACTGAAACGGTACTGAGGATAAAGAAAGCGGAGTAACTGGTGGCTTCCACCATATAACCCGATAGGCCACCAACAAATTTCCCAGGTAAATTGGCGAGCGATGCCAGAAGGGCATATTGGGTCGCGGTAAAATTGCGATTGGTGAGGCTCGACATAAACGCAACCAATACAACGCCGGCAAATCCTTGCGATAAATTATCAGCGCTGATTGCGGCAAAAAATGCCCAGGTTTCTGCGGGATATTGAGCCATCAATAAAAACGCAATATTTGAAACGGATACGGCAATGGTGGCTACCACTAACATGGGGCGTAAACTAAATGCCGCTATGCACAGGCCGCCCAGGAACGCGCCTGCTATTCCAATCCATACCCCATAAAGTTTTGATACTGTGGCGATATCGGCCTTGGTATAACCCGAGTCCAGGTAAAATGGTCCCGCCAATACGCCAATCATTTGATCGGGCAATTTGAATAAACCGACAAACAACAAAAGTGCCAATGCCAGTGAGAGGCCGTTGCGCGAAAAAAATTCCTGAAAGGGTTTTATAAACGCATCACCGATGCGGATTTCCCGAATTGTCAACGCTTGTGCAGCAGGTTCTTTGGATAATAATCCTGCGAATAACGGGATAAAGATACTGGCGGCCATTATTAAATAGGCATTGGTCCAGCCAGACAGTTCTGCTAAATAAAGCGCTATCGCGCCCGATATAATCAGCCCGAACCTGTAGCCCAAAATATAAGTTGCTGCGAGTGCGGCCTGTGATTCTACTGGTGCAATTTCAATGCGATAAGCATCTACAACTATATCTTGTGTTGCACCAGCAAAGGCGACCAACCCGGCCAGCATCACAAAAATCAGGAGCGATGAGCCAGGTCCTAGCAGTGCCATACCTGTCAGCGCAATAATCAAAAGCAATTGCGAAACAGCTAGCCAGCCTTTTCTCCGCCCCAGGAATGGCAGCGGATAGCGGTCGATCAATGGGGCCCACAAAAACTTGAGCACGTAGAAAAAACTTGCGTAACTGACAAGGCCAATCGCACTCAATGCCAGCCCCGTGTCTCTCAACCAGGTAGAAAGGGTTGCACCCACTAATAAAAAAGGCAGGCCAGAGCCAAATCCAAGGCAAAGCATAGTCAGGGCAGAAGGTGTTGCAAATGCGCGCTTGATGCCGCGCCAACCTTGATAATTATTTTCTTCAGGTGAGCTTCGCGTAGGTGACATCATAAATTTTGTGGCCAGCAAATTATTGCCAAGTAAGGGGCATTGATTAGTTATTGTAACCGTAAATACGCAAACTGATTTTTCCGTTTTTTATTTGCACGCCCTCGGCCTGCAGTCGCTGCATTTGTTTTTTATACCCACTTGAATCGACTGGTAGCGAGATTTTCCCCTGGGCGTTGATCACCCTGTGCCAAGGCAATTCCGTTTTGTCGGGTAATCCGCATAAAACGCTCCCAGCCAAGCGGGCGGCGCCGGGCAATCCTGCCAATGATGCCAATTGTCCGTAAGTAATGACCTTGCCCGCAGGTACGGTCATTAAGGCCAGATAGATGGCTTCCCGATTGGTCGCGGCGGGGGAAGGGGATAGTGGAGCTGATACCATCTTGCTTGCTGTACCTCTAAATTAAACTGATAGGCCGGTGTAGACCAACGTATGTTCCAAGGGATTATGTGCGGCGATTCTGACGTGAATTAGTCCTGAATACAAAGTTGGCTATCGGTTCGATAACGAACCGCAAGCCGGTCACACATCGGCAAAGATACGACGATATCGCCGGGCGCGGGTGACAAATGGTAAGCTGATCGCCCTTTTATCTGGACTCTATTGATGCGTATACCCCTTCTTCCTATTGTTCTGTTACCGGTGCTTGAGCTTTGGTTGATGATTGAAATCGGCGGAGAAGTGGGCGCCCTCGCAGTGATTGCCTGGCTGGTATTGATGATTATTGTCGGCATTAACCTGCTCCGTTATTTAGGTGCATCGAGTATGTTGCGCGCGGCCCAGGGAATGCGCAGCGGTATTGCCATGCCTACGCAGGGTTTGGCCGAAGGGTTATTTAAAGCTATAGGGGCGGTCTTGTTGATCATTCCCGGTTTTATTACCGATTTTATCGCGCTGCTGTGTCTAATCCCCTTTGTGCGCCGTTTACTGCTCAAGCGATGGCTGGCAAAAATAGCGGTGGTAGCCAGTGCCGGTGCCCGTGGTTTTAGTGCCGATCGCTTCAAAGCGGATCCATTTACTTCTGCCAATGGCAATATCTATGAGCATCAAGGCTCACCCCAAACTGGTCCGGATAAGACCAACGATGGCGTGCTTATTGACCAACAACCTCAATCCTCCGCCTCCAAACCATCCGAGCGCGATTAAATCAGCGCTATTTCGACAATTTTTATCTGCTTTCTGTTGAAATCCCCAAACCGGGCCCCAGATAGGTGTCACCGCTTTTTGGTCGCCGCTTTTTGGTCACTATTTAAGGGGCTAGCCCCCTAAAAATCGGTGGCCTTAATGGATGGCCTTGAAACTTTTCAGGCTGTCCCTATATGTCATCACGCGGAGCCCCGGCCCTTATCGGACCCGGTTCCAAGCACGTTAAATCTGTTTTGTTAGGAGACAAAGTTCCATGAAAATTCGTCCGTTACATGATCGCGTTGTTGTTCGTCGCAAAGAAGAAGAAACCAAAACTGCCGGTGGCATCATCCTGTCAGGTGCCGCGAAAGAGAAGCCGAATCAAGGCGAAGTGCTCGCTGTGGGCAATGGCCGTGTATTGGCGAGCGGTGAATTGCGTCCATTGGACGTAAAAGTCGGCGACGTAGTGGTATTCGGTAAGTATGCCGGCAGCGATACCATCAACATCGATGGCGAAGAGCTGGTAATCCTGAGCGAATCAGATATCAAAGCGGTTCTGGTGTAATCCCCGGATCTCAAGAATTTAACGTGAAGTCGATTTCAACCGACTTCCTGGTGTTAACAAAAAGTTTGCAGGAATTAAAAATATGTCAGCTAAAGATGTGAAATTTGGTGATAACGCGCGTCAACGTATGTTGGTTGGGGTAAATATTTTGGCCGATGCTGTTAAAGCAACCCTCGGCCCGAAAGGTCGTAATGTCGTATTGGAGAAGTCTTTTGGCGCTCCTACCGTAACCAAAGACGGTGTATCCGTTGCCAAAGAAATCAACTTGAAAGACAAGTTTGAAAACATGGGCGCGCAAATGTTGAAGGAAGTGGCCTCACGCGCTTCTGACGATGCCGGTGACGGTACTACTACTGCTACCGTGTTGGCCCAAGCCATCGTTAACGAAGGTTTGAAATCAGTGGCTGCCGGTATGAATCCGATGGATCTGAAGCGCGGTATCGACAAAGCAATTACCGCCGCAGTTGCCCATGTTAAATCGATCGCCCAGCCCTGCGTTGATAGCAAATCCATTTCGCAAGTGGGCAGCATTTCTGCCAACAGTGATACTTCTGTCGGTGCGTTGATTGCAGAAGCCATGGATAAAGTGGGTAAAGAAGGCGTAATTACTGTTGAAGAAGGCACCAGCCTCGACAACGAGTTAGACGTAGTGGAAGGTATGCAATTTGATCGCGGTTACCTGTCTCCTTACTTCATCAACAACCAGGACAATATGAGTGTTGAGCACGATCATCCTTATATCCTGTTGGTCGACAAAAAAATCTCTAACATTCGCGAATTGTTGCCAGTTTTGGAAGGCGTTGCCAAATCAGGCAAGCCATTGGTAATTGTTGCGGAAGATGTTGAAGGCGAAGCACTGGCTACATTGGTAGTGAACAACATTCGCGGTATCGTGAAAGTGGCTGCTGTGAAGGCGCCAGGTTTCGGTGACCGCCGTAAAGCCATGCTGCAAGATATCGCGGTATTGACTGGCGGTACTGTAATTTCTGAAGAAGTTGGCCTGGATCTGGAAAGCGCTACTTTGGAACACCTGGGTACCGCAAAACGCGTAACCATGAACAAAGACAACACCACTATTGTTGACGGTGCTGGTAACGCTGAAGAAATCAAAACCCGCGTACAGCAAATCCGTGTTCAAATCGAAGAAACCTCTTCTGATTATGATCGTGAAAAATTGCAAGAGCGCGTAGCGAAATTGGCTGGCGGTGTTGCAGTAATCAAAGTGGGCGCGGCCACTGAAATGGAAATGAAAGAGAAGAAAGCACGCGTTGAAGATGCCCTGCACGCTACCCGCGCGGCAGTGGAAGAGGGCGTGGTTCCTGGAGGCGGTACCGCATTGCTGCGTGCTGTTGCCGCGATTGCTGAGCTTAAAGGTGATAACGAAGACCAAAACGCCGGTATTGCTATTGCACGTCGCGCGATGGAAGCACCACTGCGTCAGATCGTAGCTAATGCCGGTGATGAGCCATCTGTGGTAGCTGACCAGGTGAAAAAAGGTTCTGGCAACTACGGTTACAATGCCGCGACTGGCGAATATGGCGATATGTTGGAAATGGGTATTCTCGATCCAGCCAAAGTAACCCGTTCTGCATTGCAGGCCGCCGGTTCTATTGCTGGTTTGATGATTACTACTGAAGCTATGGTTGCAGATTTACCAGAAGACAAACCTGCTGCCGGTGGCCATGGCCATGACATGGGCGGTATGGGTGGTATGGGCGGCATGATGTAAGCCGACCCAATCGATAATTACGGCCCCTAGTGGGCCGTAATTATTTTTGGTGATTGTTAATTGTTTTCAGTATTGATAGCCCCTTTTTTTGCGATAGCGAATTTTTAATAATGCCAATTCTATTTAATTGTTATTATTCGCTTCCGAATTTTGAATAGCGATAGAACCTAAACAACCGTGACCCAGGAGAAAACATCATGGCTTTTGAATTACCTGCTCTGCCTTACGCAAAAGATGCATTGGCTCCCCATATTTCTGCTGAGACCCTGGAATTTCACCATGGCAAGCATCACAAAACGTATGTTGATAAGTTAAACGGTTTGATTCCCGGCACTGAATTCGAAGGCAAAAGCCTCGAAGACATCATCAAGAGTTCTTCAGGTGGTGTGTTCAATAATGCGGCACAAATCTGGAACCACACTTTTTACTGGCACTGCCTGAGCCCTAACGGCGGTGGCGCAGCAACAGGTGCAGTGGCTGAAGCGATCAATAAAGCCTTTGGTTCATTCGAGAAATTCAAAGAAGACTTCACCAACTCATCGATCAATAACTTCGGTTCAAGCTGGACCTGGTTGGTGAAAAAGGCCGATGGTTCTGTGGCAATCGTTAATACCAGCAACGCTGGTACTCCATTGACCGATGCTTCTGTTACTCCAATCCTGACTGTGGACTTGTGGGAACACGCTTACTACATCGATTACCGTAATGCACGTCCAACTTACATGAACGCTTTCTGGGCATTGGTAAATTGGGAATTTGTAAACGCAAATTACAATAAGTAATTGTTTTGCGGTACAAAAAAACGGGCCTTGTGCCCGTTTTTTATTGTGCGAAATAAAATACTTGGCCTATGTTTGTACTGGCCGCTGCTATAAAATGCGCCCACACTGGTTAATCATCTCGATCACTGTCTCATCGCTAAGGTATTTGTTGTTATGGAACGCAGAGAACCCACATTATCTACCGGCGGAATGTCCGAACCGACGGAATCCGCAGCGCGTCGTCAACAACCCCAAGCCCATGACCAGGACGATGACCTACCTCCCGCGCGGCCTGCACGAAAACCCACACCCCAATCGACGCCCGCTTATGTTCCTGCCCAGCAATCCAGCAGTGTGCCCGCCATTGCATTGGTAATTGCACTGGTTGCTGCTGGCGGCGCAGGTTTTCTGGGTTGGCAATTATTCCAGGCGCAGGCGCTGCTCAAACAAGCAGACACCCGTATCCTGGGGTTGGAGCAGCAATTGAGTATGACTTCCGAAGAGTCCAGCGCATCGGTAGTGACCTTGCAATCCAATCTGAAAAAACTGGATACAGAAGTGCGCCGTATTGCTGCACTGGCCGAAGAAAGCCGTAAGGCGATTGCCGCTAATACAGAAAAAACCACAGCGGTTGCGCGCGATGCAGCCAATGCCCAAAAACTGGGAGCCGATGCAAAAGCAAATGTGACCTCCCTCAAGCAGGAAGTGGCAGCCAATAAAACGGTAGCGGATGCGGCCTCGGCAAAAATAGATGGCATGAGTACCAGCGTGAGCCAACAGACCCAAAGTGTTCAAAATTTGAAAGAGCAGTTAGATAAAATGGAATTGGAATTGACCGCGCTGGACAGTTTGGCCGCACGCGTTCGCACTAATGAGGAAGCGATTTCTGCTATCGATGACTTCCGCCGCAGTACCAACCGCGAAATTTTACAAATCAAACAACAAATGGGCACTGCACCTAAATAATGACAATCAATAGAGACTACCCTGCGAGAAGTCCATTATGCCAACCGTGATTCGCCAACAAGACCTGATCGACAGCGTCGCTGATGCGCTGCAATTTATTTCCTATTACCACCCCGTGGATTTCATCCAGGCTGTACACCAGGCCTACGAGCGGGAGCAGAGTAAAGCCGCTAAAGATGCCATGGCGCAAATCCTGATCAACTCACGCATGTGCGCCATGGGTCATCGCCCTATCTGCCAGGACACCGGCATAGTCACGGTGTTCGTGACTGTGGGAATGGATGTGCAATGGGATGCGCAGATGAGCCTCACCGATATGGTTAATGAAGGCGTGCGCCGCGCTTATATGAATCCTGATAACGTATTGCGCGCATCGATCCTGGCCGACCCGGACGGTGCCCGTAAAAATACCGGCGATAATACCCCCGCTGTAATTCACTACAACATAGTTCCCGGCAATACGGTCGATGTACATGTAGCAGCCAAAGGCGGTGGATCCGAGGCAAAAACCAAATTTGCGATGCTCAATCCCTCTGATTCAGTGGTGGATTGGGTATTGGAACAGGTTCCCAAAATGGGGGCAGGTTGGTGCCCACCGGGTATGCTTGGGATAGGGATTGGCGGTACTGCCGAAAAAGCCATGCTGCTGGCTAAAGAAGCGTTGCTTGATCCGGTCGATATCCAGGAACTTCAAGCACGCGGCGCCAAAGACCGCTATGAAGAATTGCGTATCGAGCTTTATGACAAGGTAAATCGCCTGGGTATCGGTGCCCAGGGCCTGGGCGGTTTGACGACAGTGCTGGATGTAAAGATCAAAGATTATCCAACTCACGCTGCAAACAAAGCCATTGCCATCATTCCTAATTGCGCAGCAACCCGCCACGCGCATTTTGTATTAGATGGGTCAGGCCCGGCGTTGCAAACGCCGCCTTCGTTGGAAGACTACCCGGAAATCAGCTGGGATGTGGGTGACAGTGTGCGGCGCGTAAACCTCGATACCGTGACACCTGCCGACGTATTGGAATGGAAAACCGGCGAGACAGTATTGCTTTCCGGCAAGATGCTCACGGGGCGCGATGCTGCGCATAAAAAGATGACCGATATGCTGGCTAAAGGTGAGGCCCTGCCGGTGAGCATGAACGGTCGCTTTATTTATTACGTAGGCCCGGTTGATCCTATTCGTGATGAAGTGGTTGGCCCGGCCGGCCCTACTACGGCGA
This sequence comes from Cellvibrio sp., assembly GCA_021323495.1. GTDB lineage: Bacteria > Pseudomonadota > Gammaproteobacteria > Pseudomonadales > Cellvibrionaceae > Cellvibrio. The sequence goes on from JAJQJO010000008.1 coordinate 15,319, forward strand.
CGCGCATGGATAAATTCACGCGTACCATGCTGGAGCAAACCGGCCTGCTTGGCATGATTGGTAAATCCGAGCGCGGCCCGGCGGCGATTGAAGCGATTCGCGATAACAAGTCCGTCTATCTGATGGCGGTTGGAGGCGCAGCTTATCTCGTCGCCCAAGCGATCAAATCTGCCAAAGTGCTTGGCTTCCCGGAGTTAGGGATGGAAGCAATTTATGAATTTGACGTCAAAGATATGCCCGTAACCGTCGCAGTGGATTCGCGCGGGGAATCAGTGCATAACACTGGCCCGCAAATCTGGAAAGCAAAAATAGAAGAAGGCATATTGGAAGTCCAATAACTTTATATTCGTTTAATGATGAAAGAAGCCGGCAATGAATAATTGCCGGCTTTTTTATTTATTTAATTTAATTTATAAGAAATCGAGATAAAAAAATAATAATTAGTACTTTATCTTTCATTTTTACAATTTTAATTTCACGTGCACATATAAAAAATCCATCAAACTTTTCCCAAAGGGCGCAAGTTGGAATAAACCTGCTACTTTTAAATAATCGTTTTTGAACTCCCTGGTTTGAGCGGGAGTAAAGCATGCATGGCTTGCCATGGGATGAATAGAATTGGATGTGCTTTATGCAAGTGAAACTACTTTCGCTAGTTGCTGTCGCTTTATTGGGTGGGTGTTTACTGGGAGAATTTCTCCATCCCCTTTCTGGTCCTGTATTCGTGACGGTGTTGCTTGGCTACGCGTTATTTTCCTCAGCAAACAATAAAACCATGCAGGGTACCGCTGAACAAGTGGAGCTGGACAAAGTTCCTCCTGCAGCACTCAATCAAACCAGCGTGATTATCAATGAAGTGGTGCAGGAGGGAATGAATAACCTCGTGGCCCAGATTGGTATTCAGTCAGATGCAGTTCTTACACTCACCACTGCCTTTCAAAAAATCAAGGAGTTATTGGAAGAGCAGCAGCAAAGCATAAAAAACCTGTTGCATGACGTAAATGATGAAAAAACTGCAGGCACCATGTCCCAGCACATGAGTGATTTTGCCAATAGTACCTATGATCTTCTGAATCGCTTTGTTGATACCACGGTTGACATGAGTTCTTCCTTTATGGAGCTGGTTGAAAAAGTAGGCTGCATTTCAGAGAAAATGCCTCTTGCGTTAAAAGCTCTACAGGATATTGACCAGATTGCATCGCAAACGAATTTGTTAGCGCTTAACGCGGCAATAGAAGCCGCACGCGCGGGTGATAGTGGCCGGGGTTTTGCGGTGGTTGCTGACGAGGTGCGTGCGCTTTCAAATCGCTCGGCAGGTTTTAGCATGGCCATCCAGACCCAGCTGCGGGAAATAGCACGTGGAATCGATGATTTGAAAACCACCGTGGGTGAAGTCGCATCGCAGGACATGACTTATGTATTGCAAGTCAAATCAGAAATGAAAGTGGTCAGCGACAATATAATTCGGCGCGCTGAGCGCGATCAGCAAGTCACTCGAAAAATGGAGCCGATCCTGGGAGCTTTGGTCGAGCAACTGCACAACGCCACTCGTGCATTGCAGTTTGAAGACATGTCTTCCCAGAATATACGTCATACCATCGCTCGCCTCGAAGAATTAATTCCTCTTCTTAACTCCATGGCGGTAGCGGGGGATAATTTTTCGCAATTGAACAAGGCATTATTACAATATCAGACCGCCGATTTGCGCCAACAACATAACCCTGTGTCTGCCAAGTCGGTAGCAAGTGGCTCGGTAGATCTTTTCTAGCGTAATAAATGGAGATTTTATGGCCAATGTAGCAACGATCAGAATGCCCAAACGATTCGATTATTCATCCAGTGCGGAATTTAATACAAAAATCACAGCCGCCCTTGCAAGCCGGGGCACCATTACCCTGGATTGCAATGATTTGGAATATATCGATAGTGCCGGTATCGGGCTGCTGGTAATGTCCCAAAAAAAAGTTCAGGCGCAGCAATCGGATCTGGTCATTACCAATTTAAAACCGGCGCCGAGGGAAATATTGCAATTAGCTAATTTACAAAAAATTATTGCTATCACCTGAGTTAATTATGCAAGGGACTCCGGAGTATATATGAGCGACCATTCTGAAGCGCCACCGTATATCCTGGTTGTTGACGATGACGAGTTACTCAATGGACTTTTTTGTCAATTTTTACTCACCAAAGGATTTGAAACCCTCACTGCCCATAGTCTGGTTGGAGCGGTGGAACTGTTTAAGACAGGTATAGCGGTTGATTTAATTTTGTTGGATTACCAGCTTCCCGACGGTAATGGACTTGAATTATTGGACATGATGAGTCTTGATCCAGTAGCGCAACATCCTCCGATTATTATGATTAGCGCCAAGGAAGATCCGGTTTTTCTGGAAAATTGTTTTTCCCGTGGTGTGGCCGACTATATTATTAAACCAGTGAATTTATCGCTGTTGGCATTAAAAGTCAGCGCGCTGATTAAATCGGTAGCCTTACAGCGTGTTATTAGTGTGCAAAATGCAGAGTTAGAACGATTTAAAAAAGAGGCGGAACGTGAAGAGTCGGTAGCAAAATTTACTTACGAATACTTGCTGCGCCAAAACAGCCGGAAAATTGACGGAGTATCCATGTGGCTAAAATCATCATCGTCTTTTAGTGGTGATATTACCCTTGCCAAAATATCTCCCGGTGGGGATCTCTTTTTTTTATTGGCTGATGCTACTGGTCATGGTTTATCAGCCGCCATTACCGTAATGCCCGTTGTCTCTATTTTTAATACCATGGTGGAAAAAGGCTTTGACCTACAGGCCATCGTGACTGAAATCAATAAAAAACTAATTCGCGACACACCGCAAGACCGTTTTGTTGCAGCTATCCTGATTCAAACGCACCAAGAGCAAAAAAAAATTGATGTGTGGAATGGCGGAATGCCTACGGCATATTGGGTGGATGAAGGCGAAGTATTGCAGGCATTTACTTCACGGCATATGGCGCTGGGAATACTGGATGAAAGTATGTTTGATGCAAGTGTAATCACCTGCAACTTTTCCGGGAAGGGAATAATCATCGCTTACAGCGATGGCTTGATAGAAGAGGTTAATGCCCAGGGAAGTTCTTTTTCCTCGGCGAGGATGGCGAACCTGGTAAGGGCCAGGGTCAGTAATTTGCATACATTCCTGATTACCTCTCTCAAGGAATATACCGGGCGGGATCAATATCGTGACGACGTGTCTATTTGCATGTTGGAGTTGGATAAGATTTTTGCCAGTTGTGGAAAGCAATTAAAAGACAGACCGCCGCGCCAGTGGCTACCGTAGTGATGCCTTGGTACCCAGCTGCGGTTTGCAGCGGATCTGTAAACTCGCGTAAAAAGTAAGAGATTTTCCTCCGGATAATTTTATCAAGACCATTATTTTTCCGGCTTAATGGCGCTTGTTTTTTTCACACAAGGTAATTGTTATGAGTAAGCATGTGTTAATTGTGGATGATTCGGTATCCGTCCGGCAAATGGTAGAGGCAACACTTAAATCAGCGGGTTATACGGTGACGGCTGCAAAAGATGGTTTGGAAGCATTTAATTTGTGTAAAACCAAAACCTATGATTTTGTGCTCACCGACCAGAACATGCCGAATATGGATGGGCTTACGCTAATTAAATCCCTGCGTGGTTTACCCGCACACACCCGCACGCCGATTGTGGTTCTGACAACTGAAGCCAGTGATTCCATGAAGGCCCAAGGGCGTGCCGCTGGTGCAACCGGTTGGATGGTAAAACCGTTTGATCCAAGCAAGTTGCTGGAAATTGCCAAAAAAGTAATGGGGTGAGTATTGTCGCTCCGCCCTGACGGGTTTATGAAGGATGTGAGAAATGCCGATTGACATGAAACAATTTCATGCCGTTTTTTTTGAGGAGAGCCAGGAGCACCTTGAAGAAATGGAGCAGTTATTACTGGATCTGGATATTGTCAATCCCGATGCGGAAATGTTGAACAGTATCTTCCGTGCAGCACATTCTATTAAAGGCGGTAGCGGAATTTTTGGCTTTGACGCGCTTGCCAGCGTAACCCATGTTATGGAAAGCCTGCTTGATAAAATACGGCAGGGAAAAATGATGATAACTGCCGAAATGGTTGATTTATTTTTAAGCTCGGTAGACCAGCTTAAAGAAATTCTTCGCTGTTATCGCACCAATGAAACATTGGATTGGACCCAGGTGCAGGGCTTAACAAAACGATTGGAATTGGTTACAGCGGGCACTGTTCCATTCACCATCCCAGCCACCTCAGTTGTTGTCGATGAAGACGCTTTTGGTTTTTTCAACGATGAAGAAAGCGCTAAGGAAGAGGAGCATGGATTTTTTGACGAGCCTGTACCAGAAGAATCCTTTGGTTTCTTTGATGAAATTCCTGATCCCGTTTCCGCGCCGATCGCTATCGCTAAATCGGCTTCTACAGAAGCCTATGGTTTTTTTGAAAATTTCACCCCAGCGGAAACGCTTGCTACATCATCTCCCGCCATTACCCCGTTCGCAGTATCGGTTTCGAATATAAAAGACAAAGTTGCTGCTACAGCAAAAATAAAAAACAGTGAGCCGATCCATGTTGAAAGCTCGTCTATCCGTGTTGATGTTGTCAAAGTTGACCAACTGATTAATCTGGTGGGTGAAATTGTGATTACCCAATCCATGTTGAGCCTGCTGGGAAAAAGTCTGGAGGGTACTTTAGGGGAAAAATTCCAGGCTGTAGCCAATGAACTGGAGCGCAATACGCGCGAGATCCAGGAGGCAGTCATGTCTATCCGTATGCTGCCAGTGTCTTTTGTATTTAACCGCTTTCCGCGTGTGGTGCGCGATTTAGCGACCAAGTTAGGTAAACAGATTGACTTGATTATTGAAGGTGGCGAAACCGAACTGGATAAGGGATTGACTGAAAAATTAGTTGACCCTCTAACCCACCTGGTACGTAACAGTATTGATCACGGTATTGAATCGGCAGCAGTCCGCATTGAGCATGGTAAAAATCCCATGGGTACCGTTGTCCTGCGTGCAGCGCAACAGGGAGGCAATATTGTGATTAGCATCAGCGATGATGGTGGCGGATTGAATCGCGAACGTATTCTGGAGAAAGCACGCGAGAACAATATTCCCATCGGTGAAAATCCAAAAGATGAAGATATTTGGCAATTAATTTTTGCCCCCGGTTTTTCTACGGCTGCTGCTGTTACCGATGTGTCCGGGCGCGGTGTGGGTATGGATGTAGTAAAGCGTAATGTGCAAAGTTTGGGAGGGCGCATTGATATCGAGTCCCGCGCCGGGCAGGGGGCGACCTTTACTATTCATTTGCCGCTCACGCTCGCTATTGTCGATGGTATGTGTGTTTCGGTGGGTGAGCAGACATTTATTGTGCCGCTGGTAAACATTGTCGAATCCATGCAACCGGCAAGCAAAGATATAAAAACTCTCGCGGGCGATGACCAACTATTGCATGTACGCAACGAGTATTGGCCGATCTTGCCGCTCTATAAAGTCATGCAAGTGGAACCGAAGTTTACCGATGTAAGCAAAGGTATTGCAGTATTGGTTGAAACTAATAAATACCGTTTTGCTTTATTTGTGGATGGTTTGGTGGGCCAGCAACAAGTAGTTATCAAGAGTCTCGAGCAACATTACAAGCGCGTACAGGGTGTTGCCGGGGCAACTATCATGGGCGATGGCAGTGTTGCCTTGATCGTGGATGTGGAGTCACTGGCATTGACAGTGAACAATATTATGCAATTGGCAACAGCAGTTTAAGGTTGGCAACAGGCAAGGCAATCAACCGGGACAAACGATGATGACAGCAGACGCACAAGAATTTTTAACATTTACCCTCGGCAATGAACATTATGCACTGGATATTTTAACGGTGAAAGAAATCCGCGGTTACGACTCAGTTACCAAAATCGCGAATGCACCGCCGTTTATTAAAGGTGTTATCAATTTGCGTGGCGATATAGTTCCGATTGTTGATTTGCGAATTAAATTCAATATCGGGAACGTGACCTATGACGAATTCACCATTGTTATTGTTTTGCATATCCGCAACCGCATTGTCGGTATTGTAGTGGATGGTGTCTCGGATGTGGTGAGTTTGACACGCGACCAATTGTGTCCTCCGCCTGATTTTGGTGTGGCATTTAATAGCCGCTACTTGTTAGGGCTGGCCACGGTAAATGAGCAAATGATTATTCTGGTGGACATTAACGAACTTATATCCAGTGAAGAGATGGGCTTGTTTGAGTCCGCTATTGAAAGCGGTGGATGAGGCGCTCGTACATAGCTGTCAACCTGGACATATGCAATAGCCGGTGCATTATAAATTCAATAGATTTTTAGTGAGGACACAGTCAATGAATTTTCTCCAACGAGTAATAAGCGGAAGTTCTGCTAAAAATAACGTGCTGATAGATTTAAACGAATTGGCGGACTTGCGTGGCCAGATCGCGGCGATTGGTAAATCGCAAGCGGTGATTGAGTTCGATTTAAATGGCAATATCATTATCGCCAACGATAATTTTTTAAGTGTGTTAGGTTACCGGCTCGATGAAGTACAAGGTAAACATCACAGTATATTTGTTGAGCCTGGATATCAACAAAGCGTTGAATATAGGAATTTCTGGAGCCGCTTGGGGCGTGGTGAATATGATTCGGGCCAATATAAGCGCATTGGTAAGAACGGTAAGGAGGTATGGATCCAGGCAAGTTATAACCCGATCATGGATGCCAACAACAAACCTTTCAAGGTTGTTAAATATGCAACTGATATTACCGAAGAAAAAATAAAATCGGCTGATTACTCCGGCCAATTATTGGCCATTAGCAAATCCCAGGCAGTGATTGAATTTGATTTAAATGGCATGGTGTTAAATGCCAATGACAATTTTTTAAATGTACTGGGATACAGCCTTGCTGAAGTAAAAGGGAAACACCATGGTATGTTTGTTGACGCTGCCTATCGCCAAAGTGCGGAATACAAAATATTTTGGGACCGTTTGGCGAACGGTGAATATGATGCAGGCCAATATAGACGCGTTGGGAAAAATGGCAAAGAAATCTGGATCCAGGCGAGCTACAACCCAATTCTGGATGCAAATGGTAAACCGTTCAAGGTGGTTAAGTATGCGACGGATATCACTGAGCAAATCAATAATGCCAACGCAATGAAATTGGCTGTTGACCAGGTCCAGGCCGCCGTTAAAGCGGCGGTAGATGGTGACCTTACCCAGCGTATTCCCATGGAAGGAAAGACGGGGTTGCTCGAAATTTTGTGTGGTGACATCAATTCGTTAATTGAAGGGATGAATGATATTGTTGCGCAGATAAAAATCGCTGCGGATGAAATTTTTACCGGCGCAAGTGAAATATCCAATGGTAATAGTGACCTTTCATCGCGCACTGAGCAGCAAGCGGCCAACCTGGAAGAAACTGCGTCCAGCATGGAGGAAATAACTTCTACCGTTAAGTTAAACGCTGATAACGCAAAGCAGGCCAATGTATTGGCAGAGCAGGCTTCAACAGTAGCCATGGAGGGTGGTGCGTTAATTCAACAAGTGGTTAATACCATGAATGCAATTAATGAATCCTCACAGAAAATAGCTGACATTATTGGTGTGATAGATGGCATCGCATTTCAAACCAATATCCTCGCATTAAATGCCGCCGTGGAGGCGGCCCGTGCGGGCGACCAGGGGCGTGGTTTTGCAGTAGTCGCATCGGAAGTGCGAACCCTTGCGCAGCGCTCGGCCAATGCAGCAAAAGATATCAAAGGGTTAATTTCTGATTCGGTTAAGAAGATTGAAAATGGCAACACGCTGGTGGGAAAATCTGGCGATACCATGAAGGAAATTGTAACCTCCATCAAACGAGTGAACGACATAATGGCAGAGATTGCTGCCGCCTCAATTGAACAATCAAAAGGTATTGAGGAGGTTTCCACTGCAGTATCGCAAATGGATGAAATGACGCAACAAAATGCGGCATTAGTGGAGGAGGCAGCGGCAGCGGCAGAGAGCCTGCAATCGGAAGCAAACCAACTGACGCAGCGTGTTGCGATGTTCCGCGTGGATGCTGAAGAAATTTCGCCGCATAAATCGAGCCGGCGTCTTGCCGAACCTGTCAAACCCACCCGGCCTGCACTAAAACCTGCACAAAAAAAAGTTTCTCCAATCGGTAAAAAATTAATACCACCGGCATCGCCTGTAGATGACGAATGGGAGCAATTTTAGCCATGGCGCGTTGCACTAACGATGTCATCCATCACTAGTGCCAACTCCAATCAGTATGGACAGCAGTAGTGAACGATAACCTGAAGCATGAGTTTAACTATGTTGATGCTGACTTTGCGCGGGTAAAAGCCATTATTTATCGCGCGGCAGGTATTCATCTTGGCGAGAGTAAAAAGCAGTTGGTATACAGCCGCCTCGCACGCCGCTTGCGTACGTT